>DATAAG010000256.1:0-14075 GCA_036260235.1 Longimicrobium sp. | reverse complement strand
GTCCGTCCCCTCGCGCACCTTCTTCGCCTTGCCGAAGGGGATCATGAAGTTGGGACCGGGATACTTCCCCTTGTTGTACACCTGGCGGTACAGGTGCTTGTGCTCCAGGAAGAGCACCGGGTCCTCGCAGCGGATGGCGGTCCGCAGCAGCCCGGCCGCGTCCACCGCCGTCGCGGGAAGGACCACGCGCAGCCCGGGACAGTGCGTGAAGAGCGACTCGCCGGTCTGGGAGTGGTAGATGGAGCCGCCCTTGAGGTAGCCGCCGTAGGTGACGCGGATGACCACGGGCGCGGCGTAGGTGTTGTTGGAGCGGTACCGCATGGTGGCCAGCTCGCCGCGAATCTGCATCATCGCCGGCCAGATGTAGTCGAAGAACTGGATCTCCACCACCGGCTTGAGCCCGCGCACCGCCATCCCCACCGCCCGGCCCACGATGTTGGCCTCGGCCAGCGGCGAGTTGAACACGCGCGTCCCGCCGAACTCGCGCTGCAGGCCGGCGGTCACCTTGAACACGCCGCCCTTGCCCTTGACGTCCTGCAGCAGCTCCTCGCGGCTGACGTCCGCCACGTCCTCGCCAAAGACGACGATGCGCGGGTCGCGGCGCATCTCGTCACGAAGGGTGGCGTTGATCAGGTCCACCATGGTGGTGTCGTTCCCCGACGGCCGCGGATCGTCCTCGGTGTCGAACTGCTCCGCGGTGGGGTCCACGTCCGGCGAGAACAGGTAGTGCATGGCGGTGGACGGGTCCGGCTGCGGCGACGCCAGCGCCTCGTCGGCGGCCTGCTGCACCTCGGCGTTCACCTCCGCCTCGATCTGCGCCAGCTCGTCCTCCGTGGCCATCCCCAGCTCCACCAGCCGCGCGGCCGTGCGGGTGATGGGATCGCGGCGCGCCTCCTCGGCCCGCATCGCCTCCGTCTTGTAGAACTTCTCGTCGTCGGAGAGCGAGTGGCTGTAGGGGCGGATGACCTTGGCGTGCACCAGCGCCGGGCCCCTGCGGCTGCGGGCGTACTCCACCGCGCGCCCCATCACCTCCCAGCTTTCCCAGACGTCCGTACCGTCGCAGGTCTCGATGTACAGGTCCGGGAAGCCCGTCACCAGCTTGCTGATGCTGCCGCCCGCCGTGTTCACCTCCACCGGGACAGAGATGGCGTACTCGTTGTCCTCGACGATGTAGACGACGGGGACCTTGAGGTTGCAGGCGGAGTTCAGGCTCTCCCAGAACTCGCCCTCGGAGGTGGTGCCGTCGCCGGTGGTGACGAAGACGACCTCGTCGCCGTGGGCGCGGGTGCCCTCCACCAGCGGCTCGCCCACCTTCTCCGCGCGCATCCCCGCCTCGGCCGTGCCCACGGCCTGCAGGAACTGCGTGCCCGTGGGCGACGAGGTGCTGACGATGTTGAGCCTGTGGTGCCCCCAGTGGGCCGGCATCTGCCGCCCGCCGGAGGAGGGGTCCGCCTCGGCGCCCACCGCCTGCAGCAGGTGGTCCAGCGCCGTCATCCCCAGCGCCAGCGAGAAGGCGCGGTCGCGGTAGTAGAAGTAGAACCAGTCGTACGCCGGGCGGGCGTGCGCGGCGGCGGCGACCTGGATGCCCTCGTGGCCGGCGCCGGAGATCTGGAAGAAGATCTTGTTCTGCTGCTTGAGCTGGATCTCCTTGTCGTCCAGCCGGCGGGAGAGCAGCATGGTGCGGTAAAAGCCCAGCAGGGTCTCGCGATCCAGCCCCGCCCCGGCCGCTGCCTTCGGCTTTTTCTTGGTCGTCGTCGCCATGAGAGTCGCGATGTCGCATCGATGCGTCGGCCGCGCGGTCCACCCTCGCGCGCTCCGTCAAAAACCGGGACAACCTAACCCCGGAGCATGACCGGGGCCAGAGCGCGGGCGCCCCCGAGCAGGACTGGAAGGCAGCCTAGGTACTCGGCTTCGTCCAGAACGTGGCGCAGGCTCTCACGCGGCGAGGGGGACATGTTCCGCCTCTTTCAGGATGTGCGGCCCGATGTGCGGGCTGAGCCCGTCCCGGGAGACGAGCTGGACCTTGCGCCCGAGCAGCTCCTCGAGCAGGTCCGCGAGGCCCATGAAGTTCGTGAGGGTCTTCTGGTCCTGCTCGAACTCCACCAGCAGGTCCACATCGCTCCCGCTGCGCTGCTCGCCGCGCACGAACGAGCCGAAGAGCGCCAGGCGCCGCACACCGAGCGCGCGGATGCGCGCCGACGCGCTCGTCAGGCGGCGAAGCACGTCGGATTTGTCTCTCGCCACGCGGGACGTGCCGTCTTCCAGCTTGTGCCCGGCCGTCGCGAGCAGCGCCCGCATCCCTTCCGAGAGCACGGTGATCACCTGCTCGCGGCGGACGGACGGATTCCTCTCGAGGAACTCCTCGATGGACCATCCGCCTTCCAGCGCCTCCACAAGCGCCTGCACCGGAGTGCTGGTGCCGGCAAAAACGGGTGCATCCGCTCCCTGTGGATCGGCGTCGATCACGCCCGTTCCAGGAACGATCGATTTATCGTTCATCATCCGCATCCTGTCTGGTCGTGCAGTCCGCTGAACCCTAATCCCCTTCCCGCACGCCGTCCAGTCAGACCGGCTCCCGGCGTCGCGCGTACTTCCGACGCCACAGCGCCAGCGCCGTCAGCACCACCACCAGCGCGGCGAAGGCCAGCCAGCCGTCCACCAGCTTGCCTGTCCCCCAGAACCAGGCGTCGGCGTCCGGCGCGCGGCGGGTGGCGAAGCCGTAGAACTTGAGCCAGAAGATCCACCCGGCGTGGATGCCGATGGAGGCGGAGAGGTCGCCCGTCCACTGGTAGGCCAGCCCCAGGATCACCCCCGCCAGCGTCAGGCTCAGGAATCCTGGCACCAGCGTGCGCACCTCCGCCATCCCGGCCAGCATCGTCGGCAGCACGCGCAGGCCGGAGAGCCAGTCGACGGAAGGCGGGTTCTCCGGGCGCGCCATGAAGTGGGTGATGGCGTACACGGCGCTGCTGACGGCCAGCGCCGCGGGCCAGCGCATCGCCCGGCGCAGGGTGCCGAACATGGCGCCGCGAAAGAGCAGCTCCTCCATCACTGCCACCACCAGCGCCGTCAGCAGCACCCCCAGGACCTGCCCCGCCAGCTCCGCCGGCGTGCGCGGCTTCACCAGCCGCCCGCCCGCCGCCAGCGCGATGGCGCACACCGCGGCGAGCGAGAAGAAGCCGAGGGCGAACGCACCGGCGAAGCGCCGCCAGCGGACGAACCCCGGCGGGATCCCCACGTCGCTCCAGCGCCGCACCCCCGCGGCGCGGACGAAGAACGGCAGCCCCAGCAGCGCCACGACCAGCAGCCCGCGGTTCACGTACCGCGCGAACGGCATCCGCGCCGCCACCTCCAGCGCGGGGACGGAGGGTGCCAGCGCCTGCACCCCGTGGTACAGCCAGGGCGCCAGCAGCGCGCCGCCCGCGAACACCGCGAGCAGGTAGAGCGCCAGTGCGCGCACCGGGCTGCCGTCGTGGGGATGCGCGGAATGCGGCGGAAGGGTCGGAGCCGTCGTCACGCGTGCGGAATCAGGTGCGGAGAGGATGCGGGACGCACGAATCTATCCGGCCGTGGCCGCGCCGTCACGTTGCGGCGTTTCGATGAATCATGCACCATGATTGGGCAACCGGCCCCCGCGCCGATCCGCGCCGCCGCGCGAAAACGCCGTATTTGCACGAAGCGTCGGCATCCGGGGAGATGGCACGCGGTTCGCCTCAAAGGCGCGAGTCCGTTCCCCTCTACCCAACCCGGAGAATCGATCCGATGAAGAAGCTGAAGCTGGACCTGGACGCGCTGGAAGTGCAGACCTTCGCCGTCGCTGCCGAGACCGACGAGAAGGGCACCGTGATGGCGCACAGTGGATGGACCAACTGCGGCGGAGTGACCTGCATCATGTCGCTCTGTCCGGACTGCGGCGGAACCACCATCGGGACGAAGTAGTCCGCCGCGAGGCCCGGCCGCCACGGCGGGGCCTCGCCGCGTTCCGCCCGGGTTCAGGACGGCGCCCTACGGCGGCGGCAGCAGCGCCAGGCGGAGCACGCGACCCCGCCGCTCCAGGATGCCGCGGCCCGCCTGGTAGGTGGCGGCGGGGGTGATGACGTGGATGTCCTCTCCCTCCCGGCGTTCGCCGTCCGCGAGCCGCACGGGAGCGCCGGCGATCGTCACCTGCAGCGTACTCTCTTCGCCGACCACGGCGGTGAGCGTTCCCGCGGCGGCGTCGTGCACCACGGGGGTGTTGAACTCGCCGAAGGTCGTGTTCGTGTTGCACGGCCGCAGCCAGCGCATGTGGAGCTCCACGGTGGGAGAGACGCGGAAGGTGTTCTGCGGATCGAAGCCGCAGATCCCCACGTCGCGCTGCGCCATCCCGCTGGCGTCGACGACGAGCTGGACGCCGGGACGCGAGAGCACGCTGTCCCGCTGCGCCAGGCGCAGCGCGCGCAGCCGTTCCACCGTCCCGGCGGCGTGGACCCGGAGCGCGTCGAGGCCGTGTCGCTCCGCCGCCAGCCGGGAGAGGACGGTCTCCGCCTCGCGGTAGCCGCTCTCCTGCGCGAGTGCATCCTGCAGCGACAGGTTCTCCTCCATCATCCGCGACTTCCACGCGGGCCCGGCGCCGCGGTCCAGCAGGAGCGCGATCGCCGGCCCGGTGGCGTAGAAGCGAAGGCGCACGGAGCGGGAAAGGTCGTCCGTGACGGTGCGCAGCCGCGCGCGGTGCCGCGCCAGCCGTTCGCGCGCCTGCCGTGCGGTGGTGGAGTCGGGCGAGCGCGCCAGCAGGGAGAGCGTGCGGACGAGCGCGTACTCGGCCAGGCCCTCGTTGATCTCCGCCATCCGTTCGAACTGCGCGAAATCGTCGCCGATGCGCCGCTGCCGGGCCTCGCGCACGGCGAGGAACTGGTGCACCAGCCGCCGCCGCTCCGCCGGGGCGCGGGCAGCGAGCGCCTCGTCCAGCAGGCGCGCCTCCAGCGCGAAGTCCGCTTCCTCGCGCACCTCGAAGACGGGGTAGCGCGACGTGAGCGCCGCGTTCTCCGCCCCGCCGAACCGGCGTCCGGGCCGGGCCGACGCCCGGGCGAAGGCGTGGAAGGCCTCGTGCATGGCCAGCGCGGCCAGTCCCGCCGGCTCCAGCGAGTCCACCACCACCTGCGCGGCCCGGCGGCCGGAGAGCGTGGTGCTCGTGCTGGCCGCGCCCTGTGCCGCCTCCGCCGCCCAGAGCGCCCCGAACGCGCCCGGCACCTCCGCGAAGCCGTCCGGAGGAGCGCCTCGCCAGCCGTACAGCACCGCCCCCCGCCCCGGGAGAACGAAGACCAGGGGAATGGTGTCCGGCCGGAACCCGGGCCAGATCGAATCCGGCGCCAGCCGGGAAAGCTCCCGCACGTGGGCCTTCGCCGCCGCGAGCGCGCCCAGGGTGTCCGGGCCGGGCTGCGCGCGCAGCGTCCCGGCGGCGGCGAGGCTTGTAACGACTACTGTAGTTGAAAAGCGCATGCCACGTCCTTTCGCGAACCGGGTTGAAAAGGGGCTGGATGGCTACGGATCGCTTCGGGGAGGGAGGCGGGGCGACCACTCGATGCCGCCGGCGTGCGTCACCCGGACCGTGAACGCCTGCGATGAGCCCTCCGCCAGGTGCACGACGGCGCCGTCCTGGCGAATGTGCTCGCCCGGCACGGGCGTGCCGGCGATGGTGGCGCCCAGCACGCGGCCGCGGCGCATGGTGAGGGTGAAGTCGCCCGACGGGTCCGTCGCGTACACCGTGACCACCGGGGGGGCCCCGCCGAAACCGGGACCCAGGATGCAGAGCAGGACGGAGAGCAGCGCCGGCGCCCCCGCGCGCAGCAGGAGCGGCACCTCGCGCGGGCGGATGCGCTCGCCGTCCAGCAGGCGCCGGACGCGCCGGACCGTCAGCGACTCCTCGCCGACCAGCCCGGCGGCGCAGCGCGACGGGCCGCCCCCCGCCCAGCGCGAAACCACGGACAGTGCCGAGGCCATCTCCACACCCCGGCCGCCACCATCCCGCGCGGCGTCGTCGCACAGGCACTCCGAGAGCTCGCGCAGCCGCGACGCCGCCAGCCGGTTGAGCGGCTGGAAGAAGAGCACCCGCTGGGCCAGCGCGGCCGTCCAGCGCCAGAACGCGTCCCGCCGCGCCAGGTGGGCGGCCTCGTGATCCAGCACGGCGCGGAGCTCCGCCACCGTCAGGTCGCGCAGGGCGCGCTCCGGCAGCCAGATCTCGTTCCAGAACGCCGTGGGCATCGCCAGGCGCGGCGAGATCCGGATGCATGCCGGCGGAGCGGCGCCCATGCCGATCGCCTGGCGCAGGCGCCGGTCCTCGGAGGCCGTGGGCCGCCGCCCGCGGCCGGCCTGCGCGCGCATCCGCCGGTGGGCGACGACCAGGCGAAGCACGGAGCCGCCCGCGACCCCTCCCCAGAGGGCCAGCAGGACGAGCGCGCCGATGCCGCCGCCGCTTCCGCCGCCGCCTTCCGCCAGCCGCCCCGCGCCCGCGGGGAGGAGCGCGGCGAGGGCGACCTCCGGCGCAGGGAGCCCGGCCGCGGCGCCGCCCAGCAGCGCCTGCGCGGTCGCGGAGCCGACGGGCACCAGGAGCGCGGTGCGCCACGCGAGCTCCCGCGCCCGGTCCAGGCACGCGGGGAGACCACGGTCCAGCAGCCACGCGGCGGCCAGCAGGAGCGAGCTGTGGACCAGGCAGGTTCCCGCCCAGGCGAGGAGGGCGCCGGCGTCAGGCATCGTCATCCTCCCCCGACGCGCGCCGCCGCCGCGCCTCGTCCAGCAGCCGCTGGATCCGCTCGATGTCGCCGTCCTGCAGGTCGCGCGCGGAGAGCACCTGGGTCACGACGGCCGCCGCGTCTCCGCGGAACAGCCCCTGGAGCACGTCGCTGAACATCGAGCGCCGCATCTCGTGCTCGGCCACCGCCGGCAGGTAGACGAATCCCCTCCCCTCCGCGCGGTGCGTGACCACGCCCCGCTTCTCCAGCCGCTGGAGCATGGTGGAAACCGTGGTGAGCGCCACGCGCCGCGTGGGCCGCAGCGCCCGCTGCACCTCCACGGCCGACGCTTCGCCCCGGTCCCAGAGGATCTGCAGGATCGCCAGCTGGAATCCGCTCAGCTCGTGCATGGAGATACGCGGCCGGAGTCATCTTCCCGCACGCATAACTACACGTGTCGTTCGTCGCCGTCAAGGCTCGTGGAAGGATGCCGGGGCCGTCGCGGCCGCGGGGAGCACGGCCGCCCGGCGCGGTGAGGACGCTCGCGCCGTGCGCCGCGGCGGCAGTACCTTTCGCCCCGCACCGCGCGGCGCACCTCCAGCGATTTTTCTTGCGCCGCTCCCCACCCCGCGCATATTTCCTTGGCCACCCGTCCAGACCCGCCTTCCACCCCGCCGGCCGCGCCCGTGGCGCCGGGCGTGTGGCGCATCACCACGCCACTGCCCTTTCGGCCCCCGGAGGTGCACGCCTACCTGGCCGCGCTGGAGGGCGGCGCCTTTCTGCTGGTGGACGGCGGTCTGAACACGGACGAGGCGTGGGCCGCGCTGGACGCGGGCGTCGGCGCCACGGCCGGCGGATGGGAGCGCGTGGCGGTGCACGTGGTGACGCACATGCACATGGACCACGTGGGGCTGGCGGCGCGGGTGCGCCAGGCGTCCGGCGCGGCGGTGTGGATGGGGCGCCTGGACGCGGAGCGGATGGCGCACGCCGCCGCCCACCCCGACGACGAGGCCGCCTACCGCGCCGCGCTCCTGCGCCGCTGCGGCGCGCCGGACGGGATGGTGCGGGCGGTGGAGGAGGTGCGCCGCGGCGCGGAGCCGCTGGCGCCGGCCGTGATCGTGGACGGGATGCTGGACGGCGGCGAGGGGGAGCTGCCCGGCGCGCCGGGGTGGCGGTTCGTCTGGACGCCGGGGCACACGGCGGGGCACGCCTCCCTCTTTCGCCCCGCGGACGGCGTGCTGGTGGCCGGGGACGCGGTGCTCCCGCGCATCACCCCCACGCTGGGCGTGAACCGGCAGCGCACGGACCCGGTGGGCGACTACGCGGCGGCGCTGCGGCGGCTGGAGGCGCTGGCGCCCTCCCTCGTCCTCCCCGGCCACGGCGCGCCGCCCGGGGATGGCGTGGGGCGCATCCGCGAGCTGCGGGCGGCGGCGGACGGGGAGACGGACACCGTCGCCGCGCTGCTGGGCGCGGAGCCGCGGAGCTGCTGGGAGGTGGTGGAGGCGCGCTATCCCGGGCGGGAGATGCCGGCTTCCACGCGGATGCTGGCGCTGCGCGAGACGCTGGCGCACCTGGACCGGCTGGCCGCCGCGGGGCGGGCGTCGGTGCGGGAGGAGACGGGCGGGGCGGCGCGGTTCTTCCGAAGCGCGCAGTGAGCGCGGCCCGTCCGGGACACAGACAACGGAGACGTGGATGTCGCGCATCGTGTTCCTGCTGGTCCTTCTGCTGGTCGCGGTGCTCACGGTGCCATCGCTGCGGCAGCGCGCGCAGCCGCACATCGAGTACGTGATGAACCCGATCTACCGCTGGGACGCGAAGAACCGGGTGAACGACCTCTACCGCCTGCTGGAGCGGGAGCGCGCCACCGGTGGCGCGGTTCCCCGCCCGGCCGACTTCCAGCGCTTCCTGGTGCAGCGCGAGGGGGAGAAGGCGGCGCTGGACCCGTGGCGACAGCCGTTCTTCCTGGTCACCACGCGCCGTACCTTCCAGGTGGGCTCGTCGGGGCAGGACCGGCAGCGCGGCACGGCCGACGACATCCTCTCCAAGGCGGAGGTGGTCGCCGCGGGCCGGTAGCCGAGTGATGGGGAGAAACTGGATGCAGGTGGACCGATGCTGAAGGTGGGGCTGACGGGAAACATCGCCGCGGGCAAGTCCACGGTGGCCGACGTGTGGCGCTCCATGGGCGCCACCGTGATCGACGCCGACGAGCTCGCGCGCCGCGCGGTGGAGCCGGGCACCCCCGCCCATGCCGCCATCGCGCGGGAGTGGGGGCCGTGGGTGCTGGACGACGGCGGCGCGCTGGACCGCGCGGCGCTGCGGCAGATCGTCTTTGCCGATCCCGAGGCCCGGGCGCGGCTGGAGGGGATCGTGCACCCCGCCGTGGCCGCGCTGCGCGACGAGCACTTTCGCGACGCCGAGGCGCGCGGCGTCCGGCTGGTGGTGGCCGACATCCCCCTGCTCTTCGAGGTGGGGCTGGCGGACGAGTTCGACGTGGTGGTGCTGGTGGACGCGCCCGAGGAGGTGCGGCTGGCGCGCATCGTGGCGGACCGGGGGCTGGGGGAGGACGAGGCGCGGCAGATGATCGCCGCGCAGATGCGGGCGGAGCTCAAGCGTGCCCGCGCCGACGTCGTCATCGAGAACAACGGCACGCTGGGCGACCTGCAGGACACGGCGCGCGACGTGTGGCGGCAGCTGGTGCGGCGGGCGGAGGAGCGTGGGTGAGCGGACGCTGCGCGTGGACATGCACGTCCACACCCGCGCCTCGTACGACTCGCTGAACGATCCCGACGGCATCCTGGCCGCGATGGACGCGCGCGGCATCGACCGGGTGGTGGTGGCGGACCACGACGAGCTGGCGCTGGCGCTGCGGCTGCAGGCGCGCTGGCCCGACCGCGTGATCGCCGGCGAGGAGGTGCGCACGCGCGAGGGGCCGGACCTCATCGGCATCTTCCTCACGGAGCGCATTCCGCGCGGCACGCCGCTGCGCGAGACGTGCGAGCGCATCCGCGCGCAGGGCGGCGTGGTGTACGTGCCGCACCCCTTCGACCTGCGGCGCCGCGGCGGGGGCGAGCACCACCTGGCCGCCATTGCGGATTTGATCGACGCGGTGGAGGCGCACAACGCGCGCACCTGGGGCGACGGCGTGAACGCGCGCGGCGAGGCGTGGGCCGTGGCCCGCGGCCTGCCGCTGGGCGCCGGGAGCGACGCGCACACGCTGGGCGAGATCGGCACGGCGTACGTGGAGGTGCCGCCGTTCGCGTGCGAGCGCGAGTCGTTCCTGGCGGCGCTGCGGGCGGGGCGGGTGGCGGCGCGCGGCACGGCGCCGCGGGTGGTGGCGGCGTACTCGGCGTACGCGCGGGTGCGGCGTCTGGTTGAGGGAATAGGGAATAGGGAATAGGGACTGCGAGGGTACAGGATACAGCTGCGAGAAACCAGCGAAGGGTGGTGCAATGGTGAAGCGGATCGTGCTGATGGGAATCGTCCTGCTGCTCGCCGGGTGCGGCGGGGAATCGGGCGAGGGGCAGCCGCCGTCGGCGGAGACGGGCCAGGGCGCCCCCGCCGACAGCGCCCAGAAGGACAACACCGGGCCCGCCGGCGCACGCACCGGGGGGTGACAGGCTGCCGTCCCGACTCCGGGAGCGAATGAAATCGCGGCTGCGCGGCTACGACTTCACGCGCCCGGCCCGCGCCGCCACCGGACGGACGTGGCTCGAGCATGCAGCAAGCCCCGCGGGAGCGCGTGCTCCCGCGGGGCTGCTCATTGGATCCAGGATCAGGGCAGTTGCAGGCTGTAACCTGTACCCTGTCCCCTGTAACCTCGCCCTTCCCTATCCCTCCTCCTCCTCCATGCCCGACTCCTCCCGCGCCTGCGTCAGGTACTGCCGCAGCTCGTCCTCGCTCAGCCCGGCCAGCTGCCGCAGGATGGCGTGGAACTGGTCGCGCGTGGGGGCCTTCTCGTCGCGGGAGAGCTCGTCGTCGATGTCGATGCGCCACCCTTCCTCGTCGTCCGCCTCGTCCGGCGATGCGGTGGGGTCCAGGTCCGTCAGCGAGTGGAACACCAGGGTGGCGCCCAGCGCGTTGGGGTCGTCCACGTACGAGGAGATCTCCGCCTCGGCCATGTAGATCCCCCCCTCCGCCTCGAAGATCCGGAATCCCAGCGCGACTCCGAACCCCTCCTCCTCGTGACCATGGTCGTGGTCGTTCATCTCGCTCATCGTGCCTCCGGCGTGTTGGTCTGGCTCCGTCAACGGTCCTGCGGGCGGCGGCAAGATACGCACCGCCATCCCCCCGGTACAGCCCGCGCGTGAAAGCGGCCAGCCGTGGTCCAGACGCTCCGCCGCACGACTTTCGCCGCAGCGTGACGCACGGCAGATTGTCGCGCGCAGGGCACGGATCGTGAGTGCCCGGCGGATCGATCCACTCCGGCCACGCCCGAGACGGCGGGGCCGGAGCTTTTTGCCCGAATCGAACGAAGCACGGGGTCCGTGAAGTCTCCGAAGGTCATCGCCGCGCTGGTGCTGGTGCAGGTGTTCTTCGCCACGCTGCCCATCGCGGTCAAGCTGGCGCTGCGGGAGCTGAGCAGCCCGGCGCTCGCCTTGCTGCGCGTGGCCGGCGCGGCGGCGCTCTTCTTCGTCCTGCAGCGCATGGTGTCGGGGGAGCGCATCCGCTCCGCGCGCGACTACGCGCTGCTGGCCACGTACTCGCTCTTCGGCGTCATCGCCAACCAGCTGCTGTACATCACCGCGCTCTCGCTGACGACGGCGACCGCCGCGCAGACGCTGGTGACCGCCGGGCCGGCGATGACGCTGCTGGTGGCCATCCTCATGAAGCAGGAGCAGGCCACCTCCGCCAAGTGGCTGGGGATCGCGCTGGCCGGGAGCGGCGCGCTGCTGCTGGTGGGGGTGGGGCTGGCGGAAGGGAGCGCGCTGGGGAACCTGCTGGCGCT
Organism: Longimicrobium sp.; assembly: GCA_036260235.1. Classification (GTDB taxonomy): domain Bacteria; phylum Gemmatimonadota; class Gemmatimonadetes; order Longimicrobiales; family Longimicrobiaceae; genus Longimicrobium. The sequence goes on along the minus strand of DATAAG010000256.1, from coordinate 2,429 downwards.
GATGAACGTGGCCTCGTACAGCGTCTACCTGGTGATCTCGCGCGGGCTGCTGCGCCGCTACGACGCGCTGACGGTGATCACCTGGGTGTTCGTGTTCGGCGTGCCGGGGATGCTGCCGTGGGGGCTGGTACCGGCGCTGCGCCAGGTGGGCGGGGTGTCGGCGCTGACGTGGGCGGCGATGGCGTACATCGTGGTGCTGCCGACTGTGGCCGCGTACTACCTGAACCTGTGGGCGTCGCGCCGGGTGGAGGCCAGCCTGGTCTCCACCTTCGTCTACCTGCAGCCGGCGATGACGGCGCTGCTGGCGATCCCGCTTCTGGACGAGCGCCCGTCGCCGCGGATGATCCCCGCCGTGCTGCTGATCTTCGCGGGCGTGGCCGTGGCCATCCGCGCCGGCCGCACCCGCCGCTCGCCGACGCCGTCGCCGGAGGACATGGAGGTGGTGGAGCCGTGAGGGAAGTGCGTGAGTGCGTGAGTGCGTGAGTGCGTGAGTGCGTGAGTGGCGACGGCGCAGGGGCCCTCACCCGGCTCGCCAGGGCTCGCCACCCTCTCCCGCAAACTGCGTGGGAGAGGGTGTAGACGTCGCACCAGCTATCGGTGCGTTTCCGCCGTTTGCAGTTGAAGCCCTGCGCAGTTTGCAGGGCTTTCCGCTGTTGTTGCCGCGGGTTTACCCGCCCGGGACGGAGCCGGCCGCAGCCCGGTCAGTGCCGCGCCCACCGCCGGGGTTTTCCTGCCGTGCCACCGCACTTCGCCGTGATGCCGGTTTCACACAACCAGGTAGTCCAGGATGGCGTCGCTGACGGCGTAGCCGCTGGCGCGGTCGAACGCGACGAACATGGGGCCGCTGTTGATCTCCAGGAACACCAGCTCGCCCGTCTGCGCGTCGGTCTTGAAGTCGGCCGCCCCGTACTCCATCCCCAGGCGGTCCATCAGCCGCGCCAGCGACGCGATGACCGCGGAATCGATGGTGTGCAGCGGGCGGGGCTCCACCCGCGCGTCGCCGTCGGCGCGGTAGTCCAGCTTTTCGCTGATCACGTCGAACGGGATGAACCGCCCGCCTACGCCGTAGATGCGCACCTCCGGCGACACCAGCCGCTGCTGCACGAACGCAGGCGCGGCCGACCTGCCGCCGCGCCGATCGGTGGTGCGCAGCAGCTCACCCACCATGCGCGTGTAGCCGCCGCCGGGCACCGGCTTGGCGATCATCCCCGCTGCATCCGGCAGGCGCTCCAGGTCGTCCAGGTGGTTGGTGATGCGCGTGCGGGGGATGCGCAGCCCGCACGCGGCCGCCAGCGACAGCATGAACGGCTTGTTCACCTGCCCGGCATAGCGGCGGTTCATCATCCGCACGCCGTCGTGCGCCAGCATCCACCCGTGCAGCGTGGTGTACCACGCCTGCGCGCGAAAGCTCACGGACGGGCGGCGGTCCGCCAGGGCGTGGAACACGTCGTAACGCATGAAGCCAGCGCCGGGGCGCACTTCGCGGCCATCCACCAACAGCGTGTCGGCCTGCACGTCCCAGGTGAGCGCGGGGGTGCGGTCCGGCCCGGTCAGCAGGGGCAGCACCGGCAAGTCGCGCTCGCGGGCGCGGCGCAGCAGGGAAAGAAGGTTGGGATCGGTCTCTCCGCCGGCGATCAGCACCTGGCGGGCTTTGTGGGCGGGCGCGGGCGCATGGGAGCGCCGCGCGGATTGGGCGGTCAGCATGGTCGCATATGGTTCAGGCCGGCGCGGTGCTTCGCGCGGCGCGTGGGAATCAGGGCTTCCGGCCCAGTTCGTGAAACACCCCACCCGGCGCCGGAGCGCCGGGTGGGGCTGTATCCACCGCCGCGGAATCAGAACCCGCCGAACGGGTCGACGACGCTCCCCGACTGCGTCTTGGGGTCGTCTTCCTCGCCCGCGGCCAGGGTCGTGGGCTCGTCCTCCTCGCCCAGCCCCATCGTGGTGGGCTCGGGCTCCTCCTCACCGGCGACGAGCGTGGTGGGCTCTTCGGAGGCGACGCTGAAGCCGCCCTCTTCGCCGACGGCGTGGGTCGTGATGGCCATTGGTGTGTCTCCTTGCAGATGTATGTGGTTCAGGAGAGCCGTACGCTCTCCGTCTGGTGGGCCGCTTGCCCCCGGCCCAGGGTGCATCCCACAACGGCGCGGATGCGCCGGCGCGTAAGGAAAGCACCGTACCAGCCCGGGCTTCACGCCGGCAATCTTCTGTTTTCCGGGTAGACCGAATGCGCCGGGAACCCAGATGCCGCCGAGCCTTCCAGGCAGAGGGCCCTCGAGTGCATTTCCGCAGTTTCGGCGGGGGGTTGTGGAACAGGCGTATCGCGATAGGGGCCTCCCGGAGCTGTGGCGCTGGCGCCCCAATGAGGACTTCGCGCCCCGTGCAGGTGGGCGTCGGCGGCGCCCTCACCCGGCTCGCTAAGGCTCGCCACCCTC
>DATAAG010000255.1:0-2346 GCA_036260235.1 Longimicrobium sp. | reverse complement strand
CCCTGGGGGAGGTTGAGGGATGACGAACGATTCGTGCGAGACGACTTTCGTCCCATAGGGTAGGCGCAGCAGTTAAGGACTCAGAATGACAGGTGTTTTCCGGATCTCATATCGGAGAGCTCAGCTCCGCGGGCAGCGGATCGGGTCCGTGTCGGCGTACACCCAGACGGAGACGGAGTCGCTGCGGGTGGGATCGACGGCGGAGGAGGCGACCACCCACGTGCCTAGCGCCGAAGTGCGGCAGCGCGAGGTCAGCAGCCCTTCCGGGGTGATGCGGGCCACGGTGGTGTCGCGCGACACCCACGTCACCGCCTGCGAGACCCCCGGGGCGGCCTCCACGAACGCGGTCAGCTGGGCGGTGAGCCCGCCCCAGCCGAAGCCGTAGCCGTGGGGCGGGGTGACCACCTGCCGCACGGGCGGCGCGCCGGGAAGCAGCGTCAGCGTCACCGGCACGACGGCCGGCTCCTGCACGCCGCACCTGTCCTGCTTCGGCGTCACGCCACGCACCAGCGCCGAGGTGTGGTACGGCTTGGTCACCTCCACGTCGTACGTTCCGGACTCCTCGCCCGCGGCGATGGTCAGCGAGTCGCCGTAGCCCTTCCTGGCGTCGGCTTCACCCGAGCGGGGTCGCGCCACCACGGTGGCGCCGATGGCGTTGGGCCGGCCGGCAGCGTCGCGCACCTGCACGTTGACCGCCATGATGAGCGGCCGCGCGCAGGCGTTGATGTTGTCCTCCAGCGGGTTGTTGCACGCGGCGGCCGCGAGCAGCGCCGCGGGAACGGCGAGGGCGAGCAGGCCGCGCGAGCGCGGCGAACAGATGATGGGCATCCTGCGGGTCTGTCGGGGGTTTTCCCTGCGGGCGGGCCTGACGTCAGCCGTGCGCGGGTACAACGATCCGGACCCGTTCCTCGTGACGGACCTGCCACTTTCGGATGAGCGGGCCAGGGGCACGCGACTGCCGCAAGAATGTCCCACCCGGTCGCGGCGGGACGGCACGGCTGTACGGAGGTGGCGCGGTAAGCCGTATCCTGGCAAAGACATACGATAGAGCCTGGACATCCCGCCGCGGGGCCCCCGATTTGCCATCCGGGACAGGCGCGAAGTCGCCCCGGCTGGTCCTCCCTCCCGGTTTTTCGCCTTTCGCACCGCGCTCCGTCCTGAAACACCGCCGCGCCGCTTCCGTATTGCGGCCCCGTGCGGACGCTCAGGGAGCGCCGCCGACCGCGGACCGCGCCACAGAGTTTGCCCGGAGGGACCGGTGCAGCGCCCGCGCAGCAATTCCGAGCAAGGCTCGACCACCATGTTCTCGATCAGGAAGGCCGCCCCCGCGCTGGTGATCTGCACCCTGGCCGCCGCGCCCGCCGCGGCGCAGCAGGCCATGGAGATCGTCGTCAACGTTCCCGCCGGGCGGCTGGACGTGCTGCAGGACGGCCGCCGCGTACGCTCGTATCCCGTCTCCGTGGGCACGGCGCGGTTCGCGACGCCCACGGCGGAGGCGGCCATCCGCCGGATGGTGTGGAACCCCTCGTGGACGCCGCCCGACAGCGAGTGGGCCCGCGACGAGCGGCCGGCCGCGCCGGGGTGGGGCAACCCCATGGGCCGCGTGAAGATGCACCTGTTCGGCATCTACTACATCCACGGCACGCCGGCGCCCAACGAGCGCTTCCTGGGCCGCCCCGCCAGCCACGGCTGCATCCGCATGCGCAACGCGGACGCGATGGAGCTCGCGCGGATGGTGCTGCGCGCGGACGGCGCCCCCGTGAGCGACGCGACGCTGGACGCGCTGGCCGCCAACCCGGGCCGCACGCGCGAGATCGCGATGGCGGGGCGGGTGCGGGTGCGCATCGAGTATCGCCTGGCGGAGCTGGAGCAGGATTCCATCATCCTGCACCCGGACGTGTACGCCCGCGCCGCCGGACGCTACGCGGAGCGCGTGGGCCAGGAGCTGCGCACCCTGGGCGAGGATCCCGCGCCGGTGGTGGAGCGGCTGGCCCGGAGCCGCGGCCCCGCGACCGCGCTGCGCGTGGCCCGCTGGGGCGCCGCCCCGGTGCGCCCGGTGCCCGGCGCGCCCGCGGCGGGAGCCGGCCTGCCCGTGGCGCTGACCCTGCGCTGACGAACAGCGAGGGAATAGGGAATAGGGAATAGGGAATAGGGAATAGGGAATAGCCAGCAACGGCGGATGTCGCTGCTGGCTATTCGGAGTCCGGAAGAGCCGCCGTCAGTCGGGGCGGGTGCCTCCGACGGCGGGATCGCCCTTCGACTCACCCCCGCGCTCGTGGATAACGGCGCTGCCGCTGTCCGGGCACTGCTCGCTGGGCGAGTTCACGATGCGTTGCCGGTCCTCGG
>DATAAG010000254.1:0-11117 GCA_036260235.1 Longimicrobium sp. | reverse complement strand
CCGCGGGGGCCCCCTCCCCCCGGCCCCCTCCCCCGCTCCGCGGGAGAGGGGGAGAACCACGACTACGAATCCCCTGGTGCCGTCCGCCCCGACCGCGCGGGGCCGCCCCCGCGCCCGGCGGTTGAAACCGCTGCTGCAACTTCACGAAGTCCGCCTGCGCGGACTGCACCCGCGGTCACAATCCGCGAAGGCGGATTTCGCGACTTTCCAGCGGCGAAATCATTCGCTCCGGCTGGGAGCCGGCCCGATCGCCCGTGCCGGCTATTCCCTATTCCCTATTCCCTGCTCCCGCCCCTCCTCAGGACGCCACCAGCTCGCCCGCGTCGGAGGGCGAGACCGGCGCCACGCCCGCGTCGGAGGGGGACACCAGCAGCTCGCCCGCCTCCGAGAGCTGCAGGCGGATGCGGCTGCGGCTGGCGGGGGTCACCGCGCTGACCGGGCTCACGGCCTCGGCCACCCGCGCGGGCTCCGCCTTCTCCACCACCTCCGCCAGCGCGCTCAGCACCGGCGCCTCGAAGACGCTCCCCAGCGGCAGCTCCACCTTGAACGTGTCGCGGATGCGCGCCACCGCCTGCGTGGCCAGGAGCGACTGCCCGCCCAGCTCGAAGAAGTTGGCGTCGCGCCCCACCCGTTCCAGGCGCAGCACCTCTGCCCAGATGGCGGCCAGGCGCTCCTCGGTGGGCGTCCGCGGCGGCTCGTAGACGGCCGCTTCGCCCGGGGCGGGGGGCGCGGGAAGGAGCTTGCGGTCCACCTTACCGGTGGCGGTGCGCGGCATCTCGTCCAGCACCAGCACGGTGGAGGGGATCATCGGCTCCGGCAGCCGCCGGCGCACGAAGTCGCGCACCTGCAGGTCCGCCAGCTCCGCCCCCGGCCGCGCGGTGACGTACGCCACCAGCCGCCGGTCGTCGGCGGTCTGGCCGCGGACCACGACCACGGCCTCGTCCACGCCCGGGTGCTGGCGCAGCGCCGCCTCCACCTCGCCCAGCTCGATGCGGTAGCCGCGCAGCTTCACCTGGTGGTCCACCCGGCCCAGGATGTCGACCTCCCCCGGTGCCACCCAGCGAGCGCGGTCGCCGGTGCGGTACATCCGGGCGCCGGGAACGCCGCTGAAGGGGTCCGGGCGAAAGCGGTCCGCCGTGAGCCCGGGGCGGTTCAGGTAGCCGCGCGACACCCCGGCGCCGGTGATGTGGATCTCCCCCGCCACCCCCGCGGGCACCATCTGCATCGCCTCGTCGAGGACGTAGAGGGAGCTTCCCGGCACCGGGCGCCCCACCGTCATCCGCCCCCCGCCGCGCTCCACCAGCTTCCACGCGGAGTAGGTGGTGTCTTCCGAGGGGCCGTACCCGTTGTAGACCTTCTCCACGTGCGGCAGGGCGTACAGCGCGTCCGCCAGCTCCCGCGAGAAGGCCTCGCCGCCCAGGAAGACGGTGCGGATGGAGGACGGGACGCCGTTCATCCGCACCAGCTGTGCGGCGGAGGAGGGGACGGCGCTCAGCAGCGTCAGGCGGCCGCGCTCCGGCAGCTCGGGGATGGCCATCGCGTTCTTCGCCACGAACACCGTCCCGCCGCAGGTGAGCGGCGCGAAGATCTCGAAGACGGACATGTCGAAGGCGATGGAGGCGCCCGCCGCCACGCCGCGCAGCTCGTCCGCCGAGAGGGCGCCGTGCGCCCAGCGGAGCATGGCGGCCGCCTGGCGGTGCTCGATGGCCACCCCCTTGGGCCGCCCGGTGCTCCCCGAGGTGTAGATGAGGTACGCCAGCCGCTCCGGGTGATGCGCCACCTCCGGCGCCGCGGCCTCCTCGCGCTCGATGGCCTCGCGGTCGTCGTCCACGTCCACGATGGTGCCGCGGTAGGAGGGGAGCGCGCGGCGGGTGGCGCGCTCCGCCACCACCAGCGGGGCGGCCGAGTCCTCCAGCGTGCAGGCGATGCGGTCCGGGGGATAGGCGGGGTCCAGCCCCACGTACGCGGCGCCCGACTTGAGGACCGCCAGGAGCGCGACCACCATCTCCGGGGTGCGGTTCAGGCAGACGCCCACCACCACCTCCGGCCCGGCGCCGTGCCGCGCCAGCCAGCGCGCCAGGCGGCTGCTGCGCTCGTCCAGCTCCCGGTACGTCAGCTCGCGCCCGCCGCCCACCAGCGCCACGGCGTCCGGGGTGCGGGCCGCCTGCGCCTGCACCAGGGCATGGATCGCGTCCCCCGTCGCCGGGGCCGGCCCGCCCCGGGCCCAGTCGAGGAGGACGCGGCGCTCGTCCTCGGCCAGCAGCGGCAGACGGGCGAGCGGGCGGTCCGGCTCGGCGAGGGCGGCGGAAAGGAGGGCCTCCAGGTGCCCGGCCATCCGCTCGACGGTCTCACGCCGGAAGAGGTCGGTGTTGTACTCCAGCACCCCGGCCAGCCCGTCCGGCACCTCCTCCAGCGAGAGGAGCACGTCCACCTTGGAGGTGGGGGACGGGGTCTCGGAGAAGGCCATCCGCACCCCCGCCATCTCCACCGGCGGCGCCGGTGCGTTCTGCAGGGCCAGGATCACCTGCACCAGCGGGTTGCGGCTGCGGTCGCGGCCCTGCTGCAGCACCTCGACCAGTTTGTCGAAGGGCGCCTCCTGGTGGGCGTACGCCTCCAGGCAGGTCTCCCTGGCCTTGCGCAGGAGCGAGCGGAAGGTCTCGCCCTCGTCGATCGACGTGCGCAGCACCAGCGTGTTGACGAAGAAGCCGACCAGCCCCTCCACCTCAGGGAGCGTGCGGTTGGCGATGGGGGTGCCGACGGCCACGTCGTCCTGCCCGGTGTAGCGGTGCAGGAGCGCGCTGAAGCCGGCCAGCAGCGCCATGAAGAGGGTCGCGCCCTCCTCCCCCGCCCTGGCCCGCAGCCCGTCGGCGACGGCGGCAGGAAGGTGGACGCGGAGCTGGTCGCCGTTGAAGGTCTGCACCGGCGGGCGCGGGTGGTCCGCCGGCAGCTCCAGCGGGGCGATCCCCGCCAGCTTCTGCTTCCAGAAGTCCAGGTGCTTCCGCAGCCCCTCGCCCTCCATCCAGGCGCGCTGCCAGACGGCGAAGTCCGCGTACTGCACCGGCGGCTCGGGAAGGGAGAAGGGGCGGCCCTGCGCGGCGTCGGCGTACAGCGCGGCGATCTCCTGCATCAGCACCCCCACGGACCAGCCGTCCACCACCGCGTGGTGCAGGGTGAAGAGCAGCCGGTGCCGCTCCGGCGAGAAGCGCAGGAGCGTGAGCCGAAGCAGCGGGGCGCGGGCCAGGTCGAAGGGCCGGCGCGTCTCGTCGTCCGCCAGCTCCAGGGCCCGCGCGTCGCGCTCGGCGGCGGGGAGGGCGGAGAGGTCCACCAGCGGCAGCTCCACGGGGAGCGTGGGCTCGACCACCTGCGCGGCCTGGCCATCCTCCAGGCGCAGCGCCGTCCGCAGCACGGCGTGGCGGCGCACCACCTCGTTCAGCGCGGCGCGCAGGGCCTCCCCGTCCAGCGGGCCCTCCAGGTCGAAGACGTACGGCAGGTTGTACGCGGTGTTGCCGGGGGCGAGCTGCTCCACCAGCCAGAGCCGCTCCTGGCCGGAGGAAAGGGGGGCGCGCGCGCCCGCGGCCCCGGGAACCAGCGGGGGAAGCTTCGTCTCCTCGCGCAGCTGCGCCTCCATCGCGCGCAGCAGCAGCGCGCGCTTGGCCGGCGAGAGGTCCTGCATCCGCTCGCGGACGTCCATCGGTCTCTCCCTCTTCCGTGTTCTCGTGAAATTCGTCGTCGCCTCCGGCCCTGTGCCGGCGGTTGAACGGCTGCTGCAACCTCACGAAATCCTGCCCTGCACTGCTGAACCACGACGACCGGCCCCGACCCGGCGGTTGAATTGAAACCGTTCCCGGACCTCGGCGCCGTCCGCCCCAGGAGCGAATGAATTCGCCGCTGGAACCTCGCAAAGTCCGCCTTCGCGGACTTCCCCGCGGCGGGATTTGCGCGAGGGTCGGAACCCTCACGGCCGGCCCCACGCCCGGCGGTTGAAACCGCTGCTACAACTTCACCAAGTCCCGCCTGCGCGGGCTACGAAAGGCCACCATCGCGCGCGCAACCGAGCCTCACGTTTTGTTCGCGAAGGCGAACAGCGTGAGGTTGTAGCCGCGATTTCAATCGCTTTCCTCGCGGCGATTCCATTCCCCTGGGCGGAGGATCGGCCCCCGCCCGTGCCCGCTATTCCCTATTCCCTATTCCCTGCCCCTCAATCCCCCGTCGCCGCCGCGCCCTCGCCGGCCAGCAGCTCCTGCGCGGCGTCCTCGTCCATCCCCTCCAGCATGGCGAGGAGGTTGGCCAGCTCGTCGTCGCCGGCACTGGCGGCGCGGGCCAGCAGCACCTCGTCGACCTTCGCGGCCAGCCCCTGCACCGTGGGGGTGACGAAGAAGTCGCGCACCGCCAGCTCCACCCCCAGCCGCGAGCGGACGCGGGAAAGCACCTGCGTCACCATCAGCGAGTGGCCGCCCAGCTCGAAGAAGGCGTCCTGCGTCCCCACCCGCTCCAGGCGCAGCACCTCCGCCCAGATGGCAGCCATGGCCTCCTCCGTGGAGGTGGCCGGCGCCACGTAGTTCGCCGCCACGTCGCGCTTGCCGCCCTCCGGCGCGGGGAGCGCCTTGCGGTCCGTCTTGCCGTTGATGGTGAGCGGCAGCTTCTCCAGCGCCACGAACGCCGCCGGCACCATGTGCTCCGGCAGCCGCTCGCGCAGGAAGGAACGCAGCGCCGGGCCGGAGACCTCGTACCCCTCGCGCGGCACCACGTAGCCCACCAGCCGCTTGTCGCCGGGCACGTCCTCGCGGGCGATCACCACGCACTCCTTCACCGACTCGTGCAGCTTGAGGGTGGACTCGATCTCCTCCAGCTCCACCCGGAAGCCGCGGATCTTCACCTGGAAGTCGATGCGGCCCAGGAACTCCAGCTCCCCGTCCGCCCGCCAGCGCGCCAGGTCGCCCGTGCGGTACAGCCGCGCGCCGGGCGTGGCCGGGTACGGGTGCGGGACGAACTTCTGCGCCGTGAGCTCCGGCCGGTTCAGGTAGCCGTGCGCCAGGCAGTCGCCGCCGATGTACAGCTCGCCCGGCACCCCGATGGGCGTGGGGTTCAGCTCCGGGTCCAGGATGAGGATCTGCGTGTTGGCGATCGGCGTTCCGATCGGCACCAGCGTGGGCCACCGGTCCGGGTCCGGCCCCAGCCGGTAGGCGGTGACGGCGTGGCTTTCCGTGGGCCCGTAGAAGTTGTTCAGCCGGCACCCGTCCAGCGCCTTGAACCAGTTCACCACGTGCTTCGTGATCTGCAGCTGCTCGCCGGAGACGGTGATCTCGCGCAGCGTCTTCGGGGCGACGCCGTACTCGTCGCACACCTGCGCCAGCTGCTGCAGCATCACCACGGGGATGTACAGGCGGTCGGCCTTCCCCTCGCCCAGGATGCGCATGACGGCCAGCGGGTCCTTGCGCGTCTCCTCGGTGATCATCACCACCGTCCCGCCGCTGGCCAGCGTGGGGAAGATCTCCTGGTACGACACGTCGAAGCCCAGCGAGGCGAACTGCAGGAACTGCGCGGTCGAGGGATCGACCGACTGCCCCAGCTGCCAGACCAGGAGGTTCACCAGCGGCCGGTGCGCCATGGCCACGCCCTTGGGGCGGCCGGTGCTGCCGGAGGTGTAGGTGACGTACGCCAGCGCCGAGCTGGGCAGCGGCAGGCCCAGGTTGGAGTCGTCCTCCCCCGCCCAGGCAGCGCCGTCCGCGTCCATGCAGACGACCTGCGCGCCGTCCGCGGGAAGGCGGGCGCGCAGCGGCGTCTGCGTGAGCAACACCGGGCAGCGCGAGTCGCCCGCCATGAAGGCCAGCCGCTCGTCCGGGTTGGCCGGGTCGAGGGGGACGTAGGCGCCGCCCGCCTTGAGGATGGCGAGAAGGCCGACGATGACCTCCGGCGCGCGCTCCATGCACACGCCGATGCGGTCGCCGGGGGCCACGCCCCGGGCCCGGAGGTGGCGCGCCAGCCGGTTGGCGCGGCGGTTGAGCTCCGCGTACGTCACCTCCTGCTCGCCGAAGGTGACGGCCACCCTGTCCGGCGTGCGCTCCACCTGCGCCTCCACCAGCTGGTGGATGCAGGCGTCGCGCGGGTAGTCGGCCGCGGTGTCGTTCCACTCCTCCAGCACCCGCCGCCGCTCGTCCGCGGGCAGCAGCGGCAGCTGGCTCACCCGGCGGTCGGGGTCCTCCAGGATCCCCTCCAGCAGGGTGCGGTACTGCGCCAGCATCCGCGTGCCCGTGGAGGGGTCGGTGAGCTCGGTGTTGTACTCGATGGTGACCCCCAGCTCGTCGCCCTCGTACGTCACCGAGAGCCACAGGTCGAACTTGGCGGTCTCGTTGTGCGTGTACCTGATGGTGCACGACCGCATGTCCGGCAGGTTCAGCCGGTCCGCGGTGCGGTTCTGCAGCACGAACATCACCTGGAAGAGCGGGTTGCGGCTGGTGTCGCGCACCGGCTGCACCGCGTCCACCAGCGCCTCGAAAGGCACGTCCTGGTGGTGCTGCGCCTCCACGGTCATGGTGCGCACCCGCGCCATCAGCTCGCGGAAGGTGGGGTCGCCCGACAGGTCCGTCCGCAGCACCAGCGTGTTGACGAAGAAGCCGATCAGCGGCTCCAGCTCCGGCCGGGTGCGGTTGGCGATGGGGGAGCCCACCACGATGTCCTTCTGCCCCGAGTAGCGCGACAGCATCACGTCGAACGCCGCCAGCAGCACCATGAACAGGCTCATCCCCTCGCGCCGGCTGAACTCCTGCAGCGCGGCGGCCAGCGGTGCCTCCAGCTGCATCTTCTGCGTCTCGCCCCGGAAGGCGTTCTGCGCGGGGCGCGGATAGTCCGTGGGCAGCTCCATCACCGGCACCCCCGCCAGCTGCTTGCGCCAGTAGGAGAGCTGGCGCTCCAGCGCCTCGCCCTGCAGCCAGTCGCGCTGCCAGACGGTGTAGTCGGGGTACTGCACGGTCAGCTCGGGGAGGTTGGGCTCCGTGCCGGTGTGGAAGGCGCGGTAGAGCTCCTCGATCTCCCGGTACATCACCCCCAGCGACCACCCGTCGGTGATCACGTGGTGGATGTTGAGCGCCAGCACGTGCCGCTCGTCGCCGGTGCGGATGAGCACCGTGCGGATCAGCGGCTCGGCGCGCATGTCGAAGAAGTACCTGGCCTCGCGCATCACCAGGGCGTCCAGCTCCGCCTGGCGCTCGTCGGGCGGCAGGTGGCGCAGGTCGATGATGGGCAGCTCCAGCGTCATCGACGGCAGGACGATCTGCACCGGCTCGCCCTCCACCGTGCCGAAGCGGGTGCGCAGCGACTCGTGCCGGTCCACCATGGTCTGCAGCGCCCGCCGCAGCGCCGGCAGGTCCAGCGGCCCGTCCAGGTCCAGGGTGAGCGGCACGTTGTACATCGGGTTCCCGGGAAGGAGCTGGTCCAGGAACCACAGCCGCCGCTGCGCGAACGAGATCGGGAACAGGTAGGCTTCTTCGGCGGCCGCGGAGGCGGCCGGCAGCGTCTGCGTCATGGGGTGCTCCTGAAGGTTGAATCCGTTACGCCGGCGGCCGGCTGGCCCGCGGCGGACACCGAGAACGGCGCGGCGGCGGACGGGTCCGCCGGAAGCGCGCGCGGGTCCGGGCGTTCGACGACCACCGTGCCGCCGGCGGCCAGGGTGGTGAAGAGCTGCTGAAAGGGGGTGGCGCGGCCGGGCGCGGCGAAGAGCGGCGTCCGCCGCGGCGCCCCCGGCCCGGCCAGCTGCCGGGCGATCTGCGCGCTCAGCGGGCGGTGCGGCATGGCCACGCTGCGGGGGGTGCCGGCGCCGGAGGGGTAGACCACGTACGCCAGGTCGTCCACGGTGGGCCCGCGCCACACCTCCGACTCCAGCGGCCGCGTCCCCCACTCCTCCTCGTCGTCGAAGCAGACGGCGGCGGCCGCGTCCACCGGCAGCCCGGCCGCCAGCGCGCGCCGCGTCACCACCAGCGGGGTGTGCGCGTCCTCCAGCATCCAGCGGACGCGCTCCGCGGGCGACGCGGGGTCCACCGGGACGAACGCCGCCCCGGCCTTCAGGATGCCGAGCATGGCCACCAGCACCTCGGGGGACGGCTCCAGGCAGAACGCCACCCGCACCCCCGGCCCCGCGCCCAGCGAGCGCAGGTGCAGGGCGAGCCGGCGGGCGCGCCGCTCCAGCTCCCCGTAAGCGAGCGCCTCGTCCCCGCACTCGACGGCCACGGCGTCCGGCGTCCGGTGCGCCTGCGCCGTCACCCAGCGGTGCACGCAGACCAGCAGCGACGCGCCGGCCCCCGCCTCCGCGGGGCGGAAGGGGGGCGGCGCCAGGGCGGTGCCCCCGCCCGCGGCGAATCCGCGCTCGTACCCGGTTTCCATCGGTCCATCACCTCACTGCAAGGGATCTCACGCCGGTGCCGCCTCGGCCGCGGGCCGGGCCTGCCGGCGGGCGCCTTCGTCCGCCAGGGAAGGCGGGGGGCCTGGTTCCGTCTCGGCTGCGTACAGCACCAGCTCGCCGTCCGTGCCGCGGACCACGCGCCGGCGGCGGCGCGCCGCCGGTGCGATGGCGGCGGGGGCGCCGGAACGCCGGCCCGCGGCGTCCACGGCGGCGGCCAGCTGCCGCACGGTGGGCGATGAAAAGAGCGCGGCGGCGGACAGGTCCACCGCGAACGCGCGAAGGATGCGCGACGCGATCTGCGCGGCCAGCAGCGAGTGGCCGCCCAGCTCCAGGAACGGATCGTCGATCCCCACCGGCTCCACCAGCAGCACCTCCTGCCAGATGACGGCGATGGTGCGCTCCGTCTGCGTGCGCGGGGCGGCGTACGCCACGGAGAGCTCCGGACGCCCGCGGTCCGGCTCCGGCAGCCCGCGGCGGTCCACCTTGCCGCTGGGGGTGAGCGGAAGCCGGTCCAGCAGCACGAAGCGCGAGGGCACCATGTGCTCCGGCAGCGACGCCGCCGCGTGGCGGCGCAGCTCCGCCTCGGTGGGCGCGGGAACGCCGGGAACCACCCAGGCGATCAGCCGCCGCTCGCCCGGCGCCGCCTCCCGCGCCATCACGATGCTCTCGCGCACCCCCCGGTGCCGGTCCAGCACGGCGGAGACCTCCGCCGGCTCCACCCGGAAGCCGCGGATCTTCACCTGGTCGTCCGCGCGGCCCAGGAACTCGATGGACCCGTCCGGCAGCCGCCGCCCCAGGTCGCCCGCGCGGTAGCAGCGCGCGCCGGGACGGCGCGAGGACGGGTCGGGGACGAAGCGCTCGGCCGTGAGCGCGGGGCGGTCCAGGTAGCCGTCGGCCACGCAGGCGCCGGCCAGGTACAGCTCCCCGGGCTCGCCTTCGGGAACCGGGCAGCCGTCCTCGCCCAGCAGGTGGACCGCGGAGTTCAGGATCGGCCGGCCGATGGGCGGCAGCGCGGGCCACGCGGCCGGGTCGCCGCGCAGGGTGTGCGCGGTGACCACGTGCGTCTCGGTGGGCCCGTAGTGGTTGTGCAGGGTGCAGCCGTCCAGCGCCCGGAAGAGCGACACCAGCTGGGGCGTCACCCGCAGCTGCTCGCCGGCGGTGACCACCTCGCGCAGCGGCGGCGCGGCGAACGGCCCGCGCGCGGCCGCGTCGGCCAGCTGCTGCAGCGCCACGAAGGGAAGAAAGAGCCGCTCCACCCGCAGCTCCGCCAGGGCGGCCAGCAGCGCCGGCGCGTCGCGCCGCACCGCGTCGGGGACGATCACCAGCGTGCCGCCCGCGGCCAGGGTGGTGAAGACCTCCTGGAAGGAGACGTCGAAGCTGAGCGGCGCGAACATGAGCGTGCGCCGCGCCCCCGGCAGCTCCGCCTGGTGCCACGCCAGCAGGTTGCTCAGCGGGCGGTGCGGCATGGCCACGCCCTTGGGGCGACCGGTGCTGCCGGAGGTGTAGATGACGTACGCCGGGTCGTCGGGGGTGGGGCCGCGCCACCCCCCGGACCCCGGCGGGCACGTCCCCCACGCCTCCTCGTCCTCGAAGCAGACGGCGTTCGCCGGGTCCACCGGCAGCGCCGTGGCCAGGCCGCGCCGCGTCACCACCACGGGGACGCGCGCGTCGTGCAGCATGTATTCGATGCGCTCCGCCGGGTACCCGGGGTCGACGGGGACGTACGCGGCCCCCGCCTTCAGGATGCCCAGCACGGCCACCACCACCTCCGGCGAGCGCTCCAGGCAGAACGCCACCCGCACCCCCGGCCCCGCGCCCAGCGAGCGCAGGTGCAGGGCGAGCCGGCGGGCGCGCCGCTCCAGCTCCCCGTAGGCGAGCGCCTCGCCCCCGCACTCGACGGCCACGGCGTCCGGCGTGCGGTGCGCCTGCGCCGTCACCCAGCGGTGCACGCAGACCGGCAGCGACGCGCCGGCCCCCGCCTCCGCGGGGCGGAAGGGGGGCGGCGCCAGGGCGGTGCCCCCGCCCGCGGCGAATCCGCGCTCGTACCCGGTTTCCATCGAGTCCATCACCTCCTGCAAGGGATCTCACGCCGGGGCCGCCTCGGCCGCGGGCGGGCCCTGCCAGCGGGCGCCTTCGTCCGCCACGGAAAGCAGGTCCGGCACGCGCGGCACGGGCGAGAACAGCACCCACAGCCACGCCGTCGCCACGCCCACGGCGCCGATCAGCACGGTGGCGCGCAGCCCGATCTCTCCCGCCATCGCCCCGGCCGCCAGCGAGCCGATGGGGATGGTGCCCCAGGTGATCAGGCGGTAGCTGGCGTTCATCCGCCCCCGCAGCCGGTCGGGGGTGATCACCTGGCGCAGGCTGATGACGTGGACGTTGTACGCGGCCACCCCCGTCCAGCCGACGAAGTACGCCGTCCCCAGCGTCACGAAGGCCAGCACCTCGGGGGTGCCGGGGCGGACGAGCGGCACCAGGAGCGGCGCCATGCACGCCATCGCCATCGCCCCCAGGATGGTGCGCCCGGTGCCGAAGCGGCGGCCCACGCGCTCCGTGGCGGCGGCGCCCACCAGCGCGCCCACGCTCCCCACCATGTACAGGATGCCGACGATCCCCGGCCCCATCCCCAGCTCGCGGACGATGTAGAGGACCACGATCCCCTCGAGCCCCGTCCAGAACAGGTTGTAGGTGGCGGCCTCGCCCGCGACGGCCTGCAGGTACC
>DATAAG010000253.1:0-4200 GCA_036260235.1 Longimicrobium sp. | reverse complement strand
GTTTGGCGGGGTGTCGCGGCCGCCCCCCTCCGCGGTGCCCTGCACCAGGCTCATCGCGCTCATCTGCCCGATGCGGCTGCGTCCTCGCTCGTCCGTGGCCACGCGCCGCTTCGCCAGCTCCGGGTGCAGCGCGCGCTCCATCCGCGCCGCGTCCGCGGCGTACCATCCCTCCGCGTAGTCCAGCGCGGCCTGGCGGATCGCCGCGCTGTCGGCGGGGGTCTGCGCGCGGACGCCGGCCGGGATCGAAAGGAGTCCCGCCACGATCATCAGGATCAACAGACGCATGGCGCCTCGCAGCGTGGAGGATCAGACGGCCATATCTGCCGCGAAGATGATCCGCACGCCGGTCCGGCGCGACGCGGCTGGTGCCATCGCGCGTGGGAGGAAGGTGAACCCGCCTGGAGGGGATGCGAGATTACTGCAGGAGGGAGCGGAAGGCGCTGCCGTGGGTGCGGCTGGAGGTCAGGCGGGTGCCGTCGCGCAGGATGATGACGTACTCGCCGCGGAACCACGGCTCCACGCGCTCCACGTGGTCCAGGTTCACCAGCGCGGAGCGGTTCACGCGCACGAAGCGCTCGGGGTCCAACCGCCGCTCGATCTCGCGGAGCGCCTCGCGCAGCAGGTAGGATCTGCCCTCCACGTGGATGCGCACGTGGTTGCCGTCCGCCTCCACCCGGCCCACCCGCTCCACCGCCACGAACGACGCGCTGCCGCCCTCGCGTACCACGATCCGCCGGGCGAAGGAGCGCGGGCGCACCATCTCCAGCAGCGCCTCCAGCCGCGGATCGGCGCCGCCCGGGGCGGCGTGCGCGGCGCGGTCCACCGCCCTGCGCACCGCCGCCCCCAGCCGCTCCGGGTCCACCGGCTTCAGCAGGTAGTCCAGGGCGTTCACCTCGAACGCCCGCACCGCGTAGCGGTCGTAGGCGGTCACGAAGATGACCTGCGCGGGCGGGCGGGGCCCCAGCGCCTCCAGCACCGCGAAGCCGTCCATCCCCGGCATCTGCACGTCCAGGAAGAGCAGGTCCGGCTCCAGCCGCCGCACCGCCTCCACCGCCGCCGGGCCGTCCGCGCACTCGCCCACCACGGTGACGCCCGGCTCGTCGCGCAGCAGCGCGCGTACGCGCTCGCGGCCCAGCGGCTCGTCGTCCACGATCACCGCGTGCAGCGTCCTCATGCCGCGGCCTCCGCGGCCTCCGCGGCCGGGGGGGCGACGCGGAAGGGGAGGACGATGCGCGCCCGCGTTCCGCCCTCCTCCCGCCGCTCCAGCGTCAGCCGCTGCGCATCGCCGTACAGCTGCCGCAGCCGCAGACGCGTGTTCCCCAACCCCACCCGCTCCTCCACCCGCGGCGGAATGCCGGGGCCGTCGTCCTCCACCTCCAGCACCAGCGAGCCGCGCTCCCGGAACGCCGCGACGCGCAGCCGCCCCGCCCCCGGCCGCCGCCCGATGCCGTGCTGCAGCGCGTTCTCCACGATCGGCTGCAGCAGGAGGTTGGGGACGGCCGCCGCCTGCGTCCCCGGCTCCAGCTCCATCCGCACCTGCAGCCGCTCGCCCAGGCGGATCTTCATCACGTCCAGGTACCGCTCCAGCAGCTGCACCTCGTCGCCCAGCGGCACCTCCGGCGTGTCCGCCGCGTCCAGCGAGTGGCGCAGCAGGTCGCCCAGGCGCAGCACCATGCGGTCGGCGGCGGCGGGGTTGGAATGGATGAGGGCGGAGAGCGCGTTGAGCGCGTTGAAGAGAAAGTGCGGGTTGAGCTGCGCGCGCAGCGTCTGCAGCTGCACCTGGGCCAGGCGCGCCTCCAGCTGCCCCGCGCGCACCTCCTTCTCCCGCGCGCGGCGCTGGCTCTCCAGCGCCACCGCCGCCCCCGCCACCGCCGCGAAGGTGAGGGTGAGGGCGAAGGCGTTCCCCGTCACCAGCTCCGCCCACGACGGCGCGCGCCCCGCCGGGCTGAGCGCGCGGCTGAACGGCAGGTACAGCGCGGACTTGAGGAGGACGAAGGCGGCCGCCCCGGCCCCGTACACGCCCAGCGTCCGCGGCCACCGTTGGACGCTGGGCGGCGCGCGGTGGACGAGCCAGACGATGGCGGGGGTGAAGATCGCGCAGGTGTACCAGTCCGCCAGCGTGCGGGGAAGCACCCGCTCCCACTCCGACGGCTGCCCGTCGAACACGCGCTCCGCGATGACCTGGCTCGCGGACATCAGCGCCAGCGCCGTCCACACCCCCGCGACCGCCAGCCACGCCCGGGCCCCGCCCCGGGCGAGGGCGGTTGCGTCCGATGGGGCGTAATGCGACCTGCTCATGGGGAAGGAGAAGCGCAGGAGAGGAGTTGGGGATGGAGCGCCGGGCTCACGCGCGGTGCCCGCCATCTGCCAGTCCGCGAAGGCGGACTGCATCGCTGCCTCAGAGGGTGTTGCTAAACCCCAGGCTTCCGAGCCTTGTCTTCCTGAGGGAGGCGCCGCGCCTGCCCTGACGTTCACACCGCACTCTGCCGCCGCCCGAAGGATCTTGCCGGCAGAGCCGAGGGGCTGGCTTCGTACCGCGGGAGCCAGCCCCGGGTGACGGAGAGAAGATCCCTCGGTCGCGCGCAACCGGTTGTGCGTACGCGGTTTCCGTGTGGCGCTCCCTCAGGAAGACAACGCTCGTTCGTGGCGGTTTGGCAACACCCTCTCAGGAGCGTGGTGGCGAGTTCCGGGTGGAAGCAGTTACCGGATTTGATTCGCAATGAGCATCATTCGCTCCGGCGGGCGGACGGCACGTCACCGGATCAGAATCGCAAGGGGCATCAATCGCTGGGGCGGGACGCCTGCCTGCCGTACCTCAGCTCGCGCAGACGCGGTTGCGGCCGGCGTTCTTGGCGGCGTACAGGCGCAGGTCCGCGGCGGCCAGCAGGCCGTCCGGCGCCTCCGCCTCGTGCAGCCCCGCCACCCCCGCGCTCACCGTCACCCGCAGCTCCGGGCGGATGGACGTCCAGTCGTGCGACTCCACCAGCACGCGCAGCCGGTCGCAGAGGCGCGCGCCCTCCTCCAGCCGCGTCTCCACCAAAATCAGGCAGAACTCCTCGCCGCCGTAGCGCGCCACCACGTCCACCCCGCGCGTGTGCTGGCGCAGCAGCCGCGCCACCGTCCGCAGCACCTCGTCGCCCACCGCGTGCGAGAAGCGGTCGTTGACCTGCTTGAAGCGGTCCAGGTCCAGCATGGCCACCGTGAGCGCGCGGCCGAAGCGCAGGGCGCGCTCCCACTCCACCGCCAGCAGCGCGTCCAGGTGCCGGCGGTTGCTCACCCCCGTCAGCGCGTCCTCGCGCGTCTGCCGCTCCAGCTCCGCCGCCTGCTCCTGCAGCCGCTCCAGCAAGCGCGCCTTCTCCTCGTCCGCGCGGGTGAGCGCCTCGTTCTTCTCGCGCAGGATCTCCGCCTCGCGCTCCGTCTGCCGCACCTCCTCCCGCACGCGGGCGTTCTGGATGCGCCGGTTGGTCTCGGTGCCGAAGACGTCCTTCCAGACGGCGTAGAAAGCGCGGTGGTGATGCAGCGCACGGGCTGCGTCGCCCGCCGCCTCGTACGCATTCGCCAGCGCCTCGTGCGCAGAGTATATCTGCTGCCGCGCGCCCTGCGCCCGGGCAAGCCGCAGCGCCTCGAACAGGTGCGAAAGCCCGGCATCCACCTCCCCCAGCCGTGCTTCCAGGCGGCCCAGGTGGATGAGGATGTCGGGCTCGTACAGCCCGGTGCCCAGGCGCCGCGCCATCTCCAGCGCCCGCAGGTAGGAATCGCGCGCCGTCTGGTGGTCGCCGCGCTTTTCGTGGATGCATCCCAGCTCGGAGATGCAGACCGCTTCGCCCGCGTGGCCGAGCGCCCGAAAACCCTCCGCCGCGCGTTCCAGGTACTCCAGCGCGCGATCGTCGTCCCCCAGGTCCTTGTACGCGTTGCCGATGTTGTTCAGGCAGAGGGTGGCCGCCAGGGGGTCGTGGCCTGCGTGGATCTGGAGCGCGCGCTCCATGTGCTCCAGCAGGCGGTCCATCTGGCCCAGCTCGCCGTAGATGATGCCGATGTTGATGAGCGCCTGGCCCACGCCGGCCAGGTCGCCGGCCTGTTCTCGCAACGCCATGCTGGCCTGGTGATACTCCAGCGCCGGACCGTACTCGCCCACCCGGTAGGCCACGACGCCCAGCAGGTTGAGGGAGCGGCTCTCGCACAGCACGTCGCCCAGCTCGC
>DATAAG010000252.1:0-2748 GCA_036260235.1 Longimicrobium sp. | reverse complement strand
GGTCGTGAGCGCGATCGAAGTTCTCCCTTTCCCCCGCTTGCGGCGGAGAGGGCCGGCGAGAGGGGGGCGCCTGCGGCACTGGCCGAAGCGCCACGAGATCGTCATTCGCGCAGTTCTCCCCCTCTCCGCGAGGAACGAGCGAAGGCCGGGCGGGGGAGAGGGCCCCCGCGCACGCAGGCGAATCTCCCGTTTCCGCGCCTCTACCGGCGCACGGTGATGGCGCGGCGCGCGGTGGAGGGGGTGCCGCCGGGGGCGGTGAAGGTCACCTCCAGCGTGTACTCGCCCGGGCGCAGGTCGGACGGGATGCCGACGGCCAGCGAGCGGCCGACGATCGGTCCTGCCTCCACCCCTTCCGTCCACCCCATCCGCACCGTCCGCGCGGCCCTCGCGACGCCGATCGCCTCCAACTGCCGCCGGCTCCAGTTCGCGCGGGCCGGGATGAGGGCCACGTGCACCGCCAGCGAGTCGCTCCGCTCCATGTCGTACATCTCCCAGAACACCCCCACCCGCTCCCCCGGCGCCACCACGGCGGAGCCGCGCTCCATCCGGGCCGCCTCCATCAGCTCCGTGGGACGCGCGTCCGGGTGCGCCAGCAGCAGCAGGTTCGACACGCGGGCGTCCGGCTGCCACTCCACCGCCTGCCGATGCCGCGCCACCACCCGGGTGGAATCCTCGCGCACCTCCAGGCTCACCACCGACACGGGGCCGGGGAGCTCCACGTAGAGCACGCCCGTGGCCGCCGTGGGCTGCCAGGGCGAGACGGCGCGGCGCCCGCCCGCGTCGTCCATGGCGACCAGCGATGCGCGCAGGCGGGGCGTCTCGGGAAGGCTGTCGTCGTCCACGGAGTACCCGGCCACCAGCACCGCGCCGCCGGGGCGGGGAAAGACGGCGAGCTGGTGGGGCAGCGCCATGATGCGCGCCGCGTACTCCGGCGCGTAGCGGGTGGTGGTGGGCTCCGTCTCGGAGAGCGGCCACTCGTCGCCCTGCAGCAGCCGCGGGTCCTGCGCGGTCTCCAGCGGCGGGATGAACTCCCAGGTGCGCGGGTCGTTGTAGGCGATGGCGGATGATGATTGCGATCCGCCGTAGAACATCGGCTCGTAGCGCTCCCAGGCGGTGAACCAGCCGTAGCGCACCACGATCTCGCGCAGGTCCTCGCCCCAGCGGGTGCGGTCCACCTGCCGCGCGCCCCGCTGGATGCGGTCCATGGTCCAGCGCGCGTAGTGCTCCGTCAGGCGGTCGTTCCCCGGCTCCGACCAGAGCGGGTCCGCCAGCCACCAGATGCGCCGCGCCAGCCGCTTTCGCTCCTCCTCCGTCATCTGCCGGAAGGCGCGCTGGTCGCGGGGCTGCAGGAGAACAGTGACGTCCGTCCACTCCTCCCGCTCGTTCGCGGGCATGGCGGCCAGGGCGGCATCGAACGCCTCTTCCGCCTCCACGAACTTGCCCGCCTCGTGCAGCGCAAGGCCCTCCAGCGCCGCGCACCACCACCGCTCCGAGCGGCATCCCCGCGCCGCGGCCAGCGCGCCCTCCTCGTCCCCCGCCTCCAGCAGGTAGCGCACGCGCTGGCCGGCGATCCACGCATCGCCCGGCAGCAGGGCGGCGGCCTGCGCCAGGGCATCCAGCAGCTCCCGCCGGCGGTCGGCGATGCCGGGCGGCTCCGGCGGCGGCTCGTCCCCCTCCTCGCTGTCGCTGAAGGTGAAGCAGAAGCGGCCGATGATCTCGTCGCACTTGCCGCCGCCCACGCGGACGTGGGTGCGGGGGAGGCGCTGGAAGCGGAAGCGCTCGAACCCCGCCTGCGCGCTGCGGGCGCGGGCGAGCACCTGGACGGAATCCCGGTCCCGCACCTGCGGCGGATCGGCCGCGGCGACGCGCCCCGCCTGCGCAGCGGCGAACGCGGGGACCAGCAGGGCGATGGAGACCGCGAATCGGACGAAGGCAGGAACCACAGGCGCGCTCCAGGGGAGAGGGATGAAGGAGAGCATGGATCCACCGTGCTGCATCGGCCGGACCACGCGGGCCGGCGCGGCGTGTCCTTTCGATACAGGGCCTGAGGGTGCGGCGTCCGGACGCGCGGCAGGCGCGAGGGTTTACGCTCCGGCATCCGGCATCCGGCATCCGTGAGGCGAATGGTACCGGTCGCGGATCTGGTCACGGTCGATCGCGCAGCCCGCCTCCAAGAGCGAACGATGCCGATTGCGATTCTGATCCGGTAACGTGCCGTCCGCCCAGGTCACCAGGTCGGGCGAGTAGATCCTCCAGTCGGCATCATGGATCACGCTGGACGCCTTGATCGACGCGGCGCCTTCCTCAGGATGACAACGCGTTGCGGATACGTCCGTTGCGCAGTTGAAGCCCCGCGCAGTTTGCGGGGCTTTCCGCGGTTGTTGCGGCGGGTTTACCCGCTCAGGGGGCCCGGCGCGGAGGCTCCCCATCACCCCATCACCCCATCACCCCGTCCCGCCCACGTTCCGGTACCCCGACGCGAACACCAGCGCGACCAGGACGATCAGCACCACCCCGTACGCCGCCGCGCCGCCGAAGTCGAAGCCGCGCAGCTGCGACAGCATCTCCACGGAGATGGGGCGCGTGCGGTGCGTGTAGAGGAGGATGGAGGCGACGAACTCGCCCAGCGCCGTGACGAACGCCAGCAGGGAGCCCGCCGCCAGCCCCGGCAGCACCAGGGGCAGCACCACCCGCCGCGCCGTCGTCCACCGCCCGGCGCCCAGCGAAGCAGCGGCCTCCTCGAGGGAC
>DATAAG010000251.1:0-6444 GCA_036260235.1 Longimicrobium sp. | reverse complement strand
AGCGGCGCCCGGTGCAGCGCCGCAGCCACGACGTATCCCAGCGCCGCCGCCAGCAGCGCCCAGCCGACCGCGCGCACGAGGAGCGGCCCCGCGATCGCGCGGAGCCCCGGGTGCGGGTCCACGGCCAGGCTGAACCCCGCCAGCACCAGGAAGCCCAGCCAGAAGGTGCCCGAGTAGAAGACGACGACGCGCGACATCTCCTCCGCGCCCAGCCCCCACCGCGAGTAGAAGCGGTAGCGCACGCTGGTGCCGGAGATGAGCGCGAACCCCACGCTGTTGGCCACGGCGTAGCCGATGAACGACGCCGCCGCCACCTTCCACCCGCTGAAGACGCGCCCCACGTAGCGGAACGCCAGCAGGTCGAAGCCGCAGAGGACGGCGTAGTTGGCGGCGGTGAGCAGGACGGAGAGAAAGAGGGCGGAGGCGGTGAGCCCGCGCAGCGACTGCCGCACCTCGGCGTAGCTCACCTGGCGCAGCTCGTGGTGCAGCACCAGCAGCGCGGCGGCGAACAGCGCCACCCCCACGGCGGGCGACACCCAGCGCCACGCGCGCCGCGCGGGGGGCTGCGGCGCCACCTCGGGGCCGGCGATGTCGGTGGTGGT
Organism: Longimicrobium sp.; assembly: GCA_036260235.1. Lineage (GTDB taxonomy): Bacteria > Gemmatimonadota > Gemmatimonadetes > Longimicrobiales > Longimicrobiaceae > Longimicrobium. Next base: position 5,842 of record DATAAG010000251.1, on the reverse strand, counting down.
GGCGGGTGCTGTCACGCGCGGCAGAACGGCGGTTGGGGGGCGGCAATGTAGGGCGGGCGGCGCGCGGGGAAAAGGATGGCTCCACCCCTCCGCGACGGCCCGGCGCCACGCGGCGGGCGCCCCATGCTGGTTCGGCCGCACCATTCTGGTGCACTGCATCACTTCGCGCGAGCGCGGGCATTTTCGCGCAATTTCATTGAGCGCAAGCACTTGTGCGAATCGGCAGAACAGGTCCCGTGCTTGCTCCAGCACGCTCTCGCTCCGCGGACAGTCCGCGCCCTTCTCTGCGCCCCTGCCCGGGGCGTGGCGCGGGTCCGCACCGCCCCTCCCCAACCAAGGAGAACGCCATGCGTCGCACCATCCCGTTCGCGGCTCTTGCCCTGGGCCTGGCGGCCTGCTCCGACGGCCCGGTCGCCACCCCCGGCGATGCTTCGTTCGCGGCCAGCGAGAACGCGCCCATCTACCTGGTCACCTTCAAGGACGGCGTGGACGTGACCGCGGCGGCCAACGACCTGGCGCGCGGCAACGGCTTCGCCATCCGCTACCTGCGGCACGACGCCGCGCGCGGCTTCTCGGCGGTGATCCCCCAGGCGCGCCTGGCGAACGTGATCGCGGATCCGCGGGTGGAGATCGTGGAGAAGGACGGCCCGGTGTCGCTGATCGCGCCGGTGCAGGTGCAGGCGCGTCCGGGCGGCGGCGGCGGCAGCCAGACCACGCCGTGGGGCATCACCCGCGTGGGCGGCGCCGGCGACGGCACGGGGAAGACGGCCTGGATCATCGACAGCGGCATCGACCTGAACCACGCGGACCTGAACACCAGCCGCGCCTGCCACGTCCATTACGCGGGCACCAGCCCGCAGGACGGCAACGGGCACGGCACGCACGTCGCCGGCACGGTCGCCGCGAAGAACAACAGCCAGGACGTGGTGGGCGTGGCGGCCAACGCCTACGTCTGCTCGGTGCGCGTGCTGGGCAACAGCGGCAGCGGCAGTTGGGAGGGCGTCACCAACGGGGTGAACTACGTGGCAGCCAACGGCAAGACGGGCGAAGTGGCGAACATGAGCCTGGGCGGCAGCGGCACCAACGCCACCCTGGAGAAGGCGGTTTCCGACGCCGCGGCCAAGGGCATCAAGTTCTCGCTGGCGGCCGGCAACAACGGCGAGAACGCGGCCAACTTCACGCCGGCCCGGGTGAACGGCGCCAACATCTACACCGTTTCGGCGATCGGCAGCAACAACTGCCTCACCTCGTGGTCCAACTGGGGCAACCCGCCGGTGGACTACGCCGCGCCGGGCGCCAGCATCCTGTCCACCAAGAAGGGCGGCGGCACCACCACCATGAGCGGCACCTCGATGGCGGCGCCGCACGTGGCCGGCATCCTGCTGCTGGGCGGCGTCCGCGGCGACGGCAGCGCCTGCGCGGACCCGGACGGCAACCCGGACCCGATCGCGCACCGCTAAGGGTGTAGCGCCCGTCGGCCCGGGCATCGGGCGGGTCGGCGGATCGGTGGGATGAGAGAGGCCGGAGCTCCCTGGCGGGGGCTCCGGCCTCGTCGCCTGGTGGAGGATCGATAGGGAAGCGGAGCCCTCGCTCCGCCTTCGCGGACACGGTGAGGGGCAGGTACGCTGCTGGACGTTTACACCCCCTCCCACGCAGTTTGTGGGAGGGGGTGGACGAGCCTCAGCGAGGCCGGGGGCGGGGCCCGGCAACGCGCCCGCCATCTTCTCTTCCCGTCAGGCAGTGCGCGGGTTATTCTGCCCCGTGATCCGCTCGCCGAACCGGCCGAGGGGGGGGAGGGCGGGTGACACCTTCTACCGGGAGGATGCCATGAAGCAGAGGATGATGCGCGGACTGCTGGCGGTGACGTTCGCCGCGGCGATGGGGTTCGGGGGGGCGCAGGCGCTGGCGGCGCCGGCGGCGGCCGAAGCGCAGGTGGCTGCCCGCTGCGATCCCGAGGCCTGTGCCCAGCGCTGTGCGCGGGAGGGGCTGACCGGGATCTGCTCCGGTCGCGGGTGCTACTGCCGGTAAGCCGGAGTCGAGGAGGAAAGGAGAACCTCACGCAGAATCAGCAGCGTGAGCAGAGTCGCCATTGCACGGGCCAAACTCTGCTGACTCTGCGTGAGGCATTCTTTTCCGAGATGAATCCCTACGCGTGTGGATGGGCGGAGGCGGCGTCCGCGGGGATCTGCCAGCGCAGCTCCCACTCGCAGAACGCGTCCCCCTGCAGCGAGCAGCGCACGTGGCGCACGGCGGGGGCGGCGCCGCCGGCCAGCTCGATGGAGCGCAGCAGCCCGCCCGTCTGGCGGCGGCAGAAGGTGCGCTCGGTGGGATCGAAGCCCACCAGCCGCAGCACGGCCCGCCCGGGCTCCTCCTCCACCACCTCCATGTTCCCCGGCTGGTAGAAGAGCCGGAAGAGCGACACGCGCTGCAGCAGGAACTCCGCGGGCGACTTCTTGAGCAGGATGCCGCGGTAGTGCTCCACCCCCGCGTTGCCGATGGAGAACGCGCCCGACCGCTCCGGCCAGTCCGGGTACTCCGCGCCGAGCTCCGCCTCCACCCCGTGCCAGAGCGAAAGCAGCAGTTCCAGCGGCACCTCCTCCGTCTGCGAGGCGCCCCGGATGCGCGCGCGGTCGTCCGCCGGCACCCGCGCCAGCACGCGCTCCACCGCCTCCTCGCCCGCGGTGGCGCGGACGAAGGCGAGGGTGGAGCGCAGGGTGCTGCCCTTTGCCTGCTGCTGCGTGGCCGTGTGCGTCATCGGGAGCCGCTGGTGGTGGAGGATGGAGTGTCGCGGACGACGAGGAGGTGCACCCGCCGGCCCTCCTCGCGGTAGGTGGCGACGTACGCCGGGGCCAGCTGCAGCCACTCCGGGTCCGCCGCCTGGTATCCCGGCGGATACGGCCGCCGGGTGGCGCCGTCCACCAGCCACCAGAGCGCCGATTCGCCGTCTTCGCCGTGGACGTGCTCGCCGAAGCCGGAGAGCACCAGGATGCGGTGCGGGCTGGGCGCGAAGTCCACCGTGTCCGCCTTCACGCGCAGGACGGAGCCCTCGATGCGGGTACCGTCCAGCGGCGGCAGGTCCGCGGGAAAGCGGGTCCACGCCTGCGCGCGCGGGTCGCGCAGGTGCGCGAACGGGGCGCCGGGGGTCTCCTGGTAGTGGCGAAAGCTGAACAGCAGCCGCCGCACGACGATGGGGCGCGACGCGTCGTGCAGCAGGCGGCCGTCGCGGTACGCCATCCACTGCCCGATCAGGTACATCCCCTCGGCGCGGCGCGGGTCGCGCAGCACGTCCCACCTGGTTGCGATCAGCCGGCAGGTGCCGCCCCGCCGCGGCCGCACGAACTGGCCGCGGGGGTCGTAGTCCTCCACCGTGAGCCGCACCGGCGTGCGGGCGGGATCGCGCCCGTCGAAGATGCTGACGTCGAAGTACTCGATGCCCAGCCCATTGCTCGCCGTCACGAACTGGCCGACGACCAGCTCCGCGCGCCCGTCGCCGTCCAGGTCGCCGTGCGTGGCGGTGAACATCTCCTCGCCCACGAAGGTGAAGTTCGCCGGCCACTCACGGACGATCCGCCCCTCCGCCTCCACCCGCATGGTGGTGATCGTGTCGCCCAGGCACGAGCAGACGCGCCGCCCGTCCGCGGCGGTGGTGCAGTACGCCCGCAGTAAGCGTTCAGCTGGTAGCCGCCAGGAGCTTGGGCGCGGGCTTGCCGCATCGCAGGGCAGCGATGGAGAGAGCAATGAAGTCGAGCGGGTGCACCTGCTGTTGCTGGCAGGTCGCGCTGATCGAGAGGATCCGCTCGGCATAGCGGAGCCCGGCTTCGCTCTGGTTCCCGAAGCAGCCCTTCCTCCACAGCACGGCTTTTCGCAGCGCGCGCTCCGCCGCGTTGTTGGTTACCTCGACGGGCTCGTCCAGAAAGGTCCACAGCGACGGCCAGAGCTTCAGCAGGTTGCGGCTCAGTCCCGCCACCCGCTTGTTGATTGATTTCGCTCCACTTTCCACCAGGCGCCGGAAGGATGCCTGGATCGGGCTCATCTCGCGTTTGAGCCCCTCCCGGTCCAGGCTCCCTTCCCGGAAGTTTCGCCATCGCTCGAATACCCGGTCGCACACCTTCTCGCCTTTGGCCGCGAACTCCGCCGCCTTCCCGCCCCGCAGCCCCAGCTTCCTGAAGTTCCTCGGCAGGTGCGCCCAGCAGAGTTGCCGGCGATCATAGATCTGGTAGGCACACCAGCGGTCGCTGCTGGCGATCCCCTTGAAGTCGCCCAGGAACGCCTTCAGTTCCTCCGCGCCCCGGCTCCGGCCCAGGTGGAATACCGTCGCGCGCTGCGCCACCCCTACCCACAGCCACATCTTCTTCCCTCGCAGCTTCCAGGGCGTCTCATCCACACCCGCCCACCAGCTCGACCTCACCTCCGAGCGCGCCTCGCCATATGCCGCCTCCAGCGCGGCACTCGTCTCCTGTGTGCATGCTTCGGTGCTGCCCAGCGACGGTGCCGGCACGTCCAGCAGACGGCCCAGCAGGTCCACCGCCGACCGGCGGCTCATCCGGTAGTGCCCGATCAGCAGTCCCGCCAACGCGGTGAGCCGCGGTCCGAAGTGCTTGCCGCCCACCTCCGCTGGCAGTGGTGCACGCGTCAGCTTCGAGCACTTCGGACAGCGCAGGCACACCATCCGGTGCTCCTTCACCTCCGCGCGGACCGGTGGCAGTTCCACCACCTGGTGCACGTGTACCGGCTGGCCTTCTTCCGCGCCTGCCAGCGCGTGCCCGCAGTGCCCGCACGCCTCCGGCACGTGCTCGACTCCCTCCACGCGCTCCGCGGGGAGCAGTGCGCGGTGGTGGCCCCGGTGCCCCGGCTACCCTCCGCGCTTCTTCCCCTTCGGCTTCTTCGCAGGGCGGACCACACCGGGCGGATCCGACGACGGAGGCTTGGACGAGTTCGTCGAGTTCTGCGCCAGCCGTGCTTCCAACTCGCGCACGCGCTCCCGCAGCAGGGCAACGGTCGCTTCCAGCCCCTGGGTCGCCGCGCGCACCCCGGGTGACAGGACTTCACCAGCCGCCTCCAACTGCTCTATGATGCTCATGGGACACAACATGTAGTGGCCCAGGTAAACAAAGTCTACACTCTTGTACTACCCACTGAACGGTTACCGCCCGCACACACCCCGGCAGCGCCGCCGCCCGCGGCGAATCCGCCACCACCAGCGCGGGGTTCCGCTCCGCCGTGCAGGGCACGTCCGTCCGCCAGTCGCCGAACGTGGACTGCCCGTGGACGGGCGCGGCGGCCAGGAGGAGGACGGCGGCGAGAACCGGGCGGAGGCCAGTGCGGAGTATCATCGGATACCGCCGAAGGGCGGCGGTGGCGCTCACTGGTCGAGGTCGGGGCGGTATTCGGCGGGGAGAAGCAGCAGCGAGTGCTCCTCGTCTTCGTACCACCTGAAGTAGAACGCGTCGGGGTGCCTGGGGGATGGCGGGTAGACGCGGACCTTCCCGTCACGCCCCCAGTTCTCCACTACCTCGTACATCTGGCCCTGGAGCAGGATGATGTCGCCAGGGCAGAAGGGGCGCTGGTGGTTCTTGGTCCCGCTGACGTTGCTTGCCTTTGCCATGCTCCCCTCGCGCTGCGGGTGGATCATCCGTCGCGGCGTTCGTCTACCACCCTGCCCCTGTTCTGGACCGTTTGTCAACCGTGCATACTCGCGGGATCGGCGAGTTGGCCTAGTCCGCGCAGGCGGACTTCGTGACTTTCCAGCAGCGGCTTCAACCGCCGGACGCGAGGCACGCCCCATCACTCCATCACTCCATCACTCCATCACTCCATCACTCCATCACTCCATCACACCAGC
>DATAAG010000250.1:0-1701 GCA_036260235.1 Longimicrobium sp. | reverse complement strand
GTCGCCATATTGGAGGAACGGATGGCGACGGATTGCCGGGGGACGCCAGTCATCACCCTGCCGCGGAAACGCCTGTCATTCTGAGGGAGCGCCCGCGCCGAGCCCGCAGCAACCGAGAAATCTGCCGCGCGACCGAAGAATCTCCCGCCTCTCGCGCCAAACCCCTGCCCGGACGACGTCCGGGTTCGCGACCGCGAGTTCCTGCCGCCCTGCGTACAGATTCATCGATCGGCGCGCATGCTTCCAGGCAGGGGAAGGATCGGTGGGGCGCCTCCCTCAGAATGACAGCTAACGCACGCTATTCCCTACTCCCTCGCCGTCACCCCCAGCCCCGGCTCGGTGTTGAAGCGGATCGTACCGTCTGCGTTGACGCCGGGGCCGCGGAAGGGGTCGGAGGCGAGGAGCGCGGCGCCGTCGAGATCGACGTAGTCCACCAGTGGCGCCACCTGCACCGCGGCGGCGATCCCGAGCGTCGACTCGATCATGCACCCCAGCATCACGCTCATCCCGTGCGCCCGCGCCGCGTGGGCGATGCGCACCGCCTCGCGCAGGCTGCCGCACTTGGCGAGTTTGATGTTCACGCCATCGACGACGCCCGCCAGCTTCGCCACGTCCGCCGCCGTCTCGCACGACTCGTCGGCGATGATGGGGAGCGGCGAGTTGTCGCGCACCAGCTTGAGGCCGGCCAGGTCGTGCGCCGGCAGCGGCTGCTCCACGAACTCCACGCCGAAGTCCGCCAGGATCGGCATTGCGGCGATGGCCTGCTTGGCGGTCCAGGCGGTGTTGGCGTCCACGCGGATCGTCTTCTCCGGCGCCTCCTCGCGGATCATCCGCAGGATCTCGAAGTCGTTCGGCGTACCCACCTTGATCTTGAGGATGGGGTACGCCGCGGCCTCGCGCACCTTGTCCCGCATCACCTCGATGCGGTCGATCCCGATGGTGAACGACGACGCCGGAGCGACGGGATCCAGCCCCCACATCTTCCACACCGGCAGTCCCAGCCGCTTGCCGACCAGATCGTGCAGCGCCGCGGAAATCGCGACCCGCGCGGAGCCGTTGTGCGCCAGCGCATGGTGCAGCACCGCCTCGATGCGCTCCAGCGCGAACGGATCGCCCTGCGCGGCCGCCTCGAGCGCACCCGCCAGCCGCGGCAGCGCGGCCGCGACGGTGTCCGCCGTCTCGCCGTAGAACGGCTGGGGCGACGCCTCGCCCCACCCTTCCACGCCGTCCTGGTCGCGGACGCGCACCCACACCATCCTGCGCGCGGGCGGCGCCGTCTCGCGCGCGATGTTGAACGCGTGCTTCGTCCGCAGCTCGACGATGTCGAAGGTCAGCTTCATCTCGGATGGCCAGTGGTGCCGATGTTCGTGTGCCGTGGCGAGTGTGCCGCGATCCGCCGGGCGCCCCATCCCCGGCCCTTCCCCCACAAGCTGCGTGGGGGAAGGGAGTTGGCTCGTGCACTCCAGCAGGCGTCCTGCCGCACGCACGCCCCCTCCGGGCTCGCATTACTCGCCCACCTCCCCCAAAAACCCCTGGGGGAGGTTGGAATTCGGGGGTTCGGCAGCACGCATTTCACTGCGTCCGCGGGGGCCCTCACCCGCGGCCTGGCGCCGCACCCTCTCCCGCGAGCGGGAGAGGGGGTAAACTTCGGTAGCGCACGCATCCTCTGCGCACCCGAAACCCGGGGTGTACGCCCTCTCC
>DATAAG010000249.1:0-13456 GCA_036260235.1 Longimicrobium sp. | reverse complement strand
GATCCGAGTGGCACCGCCGGTGGCGGAGGGCCGCGGCGGGGCGGGAGATGCACGACGGCGCGGGCGGCCTACCCCACATCGGCACCGGAGCCGACGAAGATGATGATCATGACCGTGGCGAAGGACACGATGAACCCGGTCAGCGCGCCGGTGGGCCGGCCGCCCAGCTTTGCACCGGCGTAGAGGCCGGTGGCGGGGTCGCGGCCGCCCTGGCTGAAGAGCAGGTCTCCCTGTACGCCGATCCCCACCCATTCCGTAAGCCCGATGGAGACGTCGCCGGTAAGTCCCGCCGCCGTCACGTACTCGTGCCCGAACTCGCCGGTCACGCGCCGTTTGGTGCCGAGCACCCCTGCCCCCACGTCCCACGCGGCGGTAGGGCTCAGCCAGCCGCGGTATCGCCCCTTCATCCCCAGCCGCTCGCCGGTCTCGTCGGCCCCCAGCAGGAGCGAGGCGCCGAAGGCACGGTCGGGGGCCGTGTTCACCATCACCCCCAGTTCGTAGGCCACGTACCCCGAAAGCTCCAGGTGACGCTCCACCTCGTTCGCCCGGGGACCGAACGGGCCGTGCCGGTACGCGTACCGGGACCCCGCCAGCTGCCGGTACAGCCTTCCTTCCACCACCAGAAAGACGCGGCATTCGCGCGCGGGGCGCCCCTCCGGGCAATAGGCACGGGGGGCCGCCGGCTCCGGCTGCGGCGACGCCTGCGCGAGCGCCTTTCCCGCGTGCAGTCCCGCGCAGGCCGCCGCGACGGCGCACAGGACAACCGGGTGGCGGAGACGCGGAACGCGCATGATCAGACCTCGGCTGTTGCGGGGGTTCCGGCCCGCCGGCCCGGACCGGCTCGCGATCGGCAGGTCCCGGGGCTCGATGTCCCTCGTCGGGAAAGGGGGGTGGCGGGCCCTGAACAAGCTTATCCGGAGCGCGGGCGTACGTCCACGGGTGGCCGTCCGCTGTCACCATTTCGAATCCAGACCGTTGCGGGATGGCAGCCCGCCTCGCCGGGGGCAGGCTCCTGTCCGTGCCCGCTGCGCGGCGCCGTACGCACCGGCCGGCAACCCGCGCGCGACCCTCTCCGCGAGGGCCAGGCAACCGGTCAGGAACCCCGCCGGATCACGAGAGCGGTCCGCGCGGAAGCTCCCCGTCTTCCCGCGATCGCGATCACTCGCTGTGGCAGGTGCAGCGCGACGGCGCATCCCTCCCCCTCCGCGGCCGCGAAGAGCCGCCGCGGGCACTCCAGCGCGGTTCCCCGCCCTCGTGCGCGGGCCGAAGCTGCCGGACCTGATTCCACGTCTCCGCCGTCCTCTGTGGACTCAGCATTCGTCTGGTGATGTGGAACGAAGGCAACAGAGAGGACGCGGAGCGCCAGCGCTCTCCGCGTCCACTCTTTTGCTTCTGCGTTCTCCGCGTCGAGACCGGCTTTCCGGGTCGATGAGCACGGAGGCATCTTCCATGGCGACGCTCCACTCACGCACTCACGCACTTTTCGGAAATTCTTGTTCCTCCGCTCCCGTGGTAGATACTTTGCATAAGGCCGCGGCCACCGCCTGGACCAACCGCCTTCCCGCATGACCGTTCGACTGGTGCTCTACGTCGCGGGCGACACGCCCCGCAGCCGGTCCGCCCGGGCCACCGTCGCCTGGCTGGCGGGCGGGGGCGTGGACGAGCACGTGGAGGCGCAGGTGGTGGACGTGGCCGAAGAGCCGGAGCGCGCGGACGCCGACCGCGTGCTCCTTACCCCCACCCTGCTGCGCCTGGTGCCCGCGCCGCCGCGGCGGGTGGTGGGCGACCTGGGGGACCGGGCCCGCGTCGCCGAGGCGCTGGGCCTTTCCGCCGTGCAGCACTCCCGCAACCACGACCCACGATGAGCGAGACGACGAACGGCGCGTTCCCCAGGCTCCCCACGGGGATCGAAGGCTTCGACGTGATCGCCGAGGGCGGGCTGCCGCGGGGGCGCACCACCCTGGTCGGGGGGACGGCGGGGAGCGGCAAGACCATCTTCGCCGCGCAGTTCCTGGCCGCCGGCATCCGGGCCGGCGAGCGCGGCGTCTTCATCACCTTCGAGGAAAGCCCCGCCGAGCTCTCCCGCAACCTGGCGTGCCTGGGGTGGGATGTCGCCGCCTGGGAGAAGTCCGGCGCCTGGACGTACGTGGACGGCTCGCCCGACGAGGAGTCCACCGACGTGGTGGGCGAGTTCGACCTGGGGGCCCTGCTGGTGCGCATCACCCGGGCGGTGCGGCAGTCGGGCGCCACGCGCGTCTCCATCGACTCCGTCAACGCCCTCTTCTCCCGCCTGCCGCACCCGGAAAAGCTGCGCGGCGAGCTGTACCGCATCTCCCGCGCGCTGCGCGAGCTGGGGGCGACCACGCTGGTCACCGCGGAGCGGCTGGACGACTACGGCGAGGTGAGCCGCTTCGGCATCGAGGAGTTCGTGGCCGACAACGTGGTCCTGCTGCGCAACACGCTGCAGGACGAGCGCCGGCGGCGCACCGTGGAGATCCTGAAGTTCCGCGGCGCGGAGCACCAGCGCGGCGAGTTTCCGTTCACCATCGCCAGCGAGAAGGGGATCGTCGTCCTGCCGCTCTCCGCCATGACCCTCACCCAGCGCTCGTCGACCACCCGCATCAGCTCGGGGATCGCGGAGCTGGACCGGATGACGGGCGGCGGCTACTTCCGCGACAGCATCATCCTCCTTTCCGGCGCCACGGGGACGGGCAAGACGCTCACGGTGACGCACTTCGTCGCCGGGGGGGTGGCGGCCGGGGACCGGTGCATGCTCTTCGCCTTCGAGGAAAGCCGCGAGCAACTGGTGCGCAACGCGAAGAGCTGGGGGCACGACTTCGAGGCGATGGAGCGGAGCGGGCTGCTGCGCATCATCCCCGTGTATCCCCACGCCATGCCGCTGGAAGACCACCTGCTGCGCATGCGCTGGGCGATCGACGAGTACCGCCCGCAGCGGGTGGCGGTGGACAGCCTGTCCGCGCTGGAGCGGGTGACCTCGCTGCGCTCCTTCCGCGAGTTCATGCTGGGCCTCACCTCGCTGCTCAAGCACGGCGAGATCGCGGGGATGGTGACCTCCACCGCGCCCAGCATCCTGGGCGGGCACTCCATCACCGAGAAGCACATCAGCACGCTGACCGACACCATCCTGCTGCTGCGCTACGTGGAGAGCTACGGAGATCTCAAGCGCGGGCTGCTGGTGCTCAAGATGCGCGGCTCGCCGCACGAGGCCACCATCCGCGAGTTCACCATCGACGCGCAGGGGATGCGGATGGGCGAGCCCTTCCGCGCCACCAGCGGCATCCTGTCCGGCAACATCACCCACGGCCGCGCCGAGGACGAGGAGGAGGCGCCCGGCGAGGGACCGGGGGGACTCACGGAAGTGGAGGAATGAGCGAAGCCGCGCACGCCGCAGACCTGCGCACGCTGGTCGAGTTCAACGCCGACGGACTGCTGATCGTCGACGGCGAGGGGCGGGTGCGCTTCGGCAACCCGGCGGCGGCGCGGCTCTTCGGCCGCCCGGTCGAGGAATTGATCGGCACCGACCTGGGGCTGCCGCTGCTGGACGGCGACGCGGCGGAGATCGACCTGGTGCCCCGCGGCGGCCTGCCGGCCACGGTGGAGCTGCGCGCCAAGCCGGTGCAGTGGGACGGCACCGGCGCCTACGTGGTCACCCTGCGCGACGTGACGGAGCGGCGCCGCACGGAGCAGCTGGAGCGCGACCGCATTCGCGCCGACGCCGCCCGGGAGGAGGCGGAGCGCGCCACCCGCCGCGCGGAGTTCCTGGCCCTGGCCGGCGCGGTGCTGAACGCCACCCTGGACCTGCAGACGGTGCTGGACCAGCTGGCGGGGCTGGCCGTCCCCCTGCTGGCGGACTTCGCCCTGGTGCACTGGCGCGGCGAGCCGGGCGAGGCGCCCCAGACCGCCGCGGTCCACCACGAGGACGCGGGGCAGCGGGTGCTGGACGCGCTGCCGCCGGAGCTGGACGGGGGCGACACCCCGCTCGCGCGGGTCTTCCGTTCCGGCCGCGCGGAGTGGCACCCGCGCGACGGCGGAGCGGCGGACGCGGGGGAGCCGGATCCGACGGGCGGGCTGCTGGAGACGCTGCGGCCCACGGCGTGGCTCGTCGTCCCGCTCACCGTGCGCGGCCGGGTGCCGGGGGCGCTGACGCTGTGCCGGACGGGCGAGGGCGCCGCCTACCCGGAGGCGGAGGTGGGGCTGGCGGAGGAGCTGGCGCGGCGGGCGGTGCTGGCCGCGGAGAACGCGCGCCTCTTTCGCGCCGCGCAGGCGGCCAGCCGCGCCAAGAGCCAGTTCCTGGCCACGGTGAGCCACGAGATCCGCACCCCCATCAACGCCGTCATCGGCTACTCCGAGCTGCTGGAGCTGGGGATCGCCGGCGCGCTGACGGAAAAGCAGCACGAGTACGTGGGGCGCATCCAGGGAAGCAGCCGCCACCTGCTCTCGCTGGTGAACGACGTGCTGGACCTCTCCAAGATCGAGGCGGGGGAGATGTCCGTCCGCCACGAGCCGCTGCCGCTGCGCGCCACCGCCGCGCGGGCGATGGAGCAGGTGGAGCCGCAGGCGCGGGCCAAGGCCATCTCGCTGGAGCTGGCGTGGTACTGCCCCGACGACGACGTCTTCGTGGGCGACGAGGACCGGGTGAGCCAGGTGCTGGTGAACCTGCTGTCCAACGCCGTCAAGTTCACCGAGCCCGGCGGGGCGGTGACCATGACCTGCAGCGCGGGCGCCGCCGCGCCGCCCACCCTGCCGGACGCGGGCGACCAGCTCTGGGTGGCGGTGGAGGTGGCGGACACGGGGATCGGCATTCCGCCGGACAAGCTGGAGGCGGTGTTCGAGCCCTTCATGCAGGTGGACGGCAGCCACACGCGCCGCGAGGGAGGCACGGGGCTGGGGCTGGCCATCAGCCGCCGCCTGGCGCGGCTGATGGGGGGCGAGCTGACGGTGGAGAGCGCGCCGGGCCAGGGATCCCGCTTCACCCTCTGGTTCCCGGCCGCGGGTTCCGGCGGGCGCGCGCAGCCGCCGGTGCCGGAGCCCTCCGCCTGGCCCGCGGAGCCGGGCGCCATCCCGGGGCTGGGCGAGCTGGGGAAGCGCCTGGCGGAGAGCGCGGAGGAGGTGGTGGGGCGGCTGGCGGAGCGCCTGCGGGCGGAGCTGGAGGTGCCGGGGATCGAGCGGATGAGCCGGGCGCAGCTGGAGGACCACCTGGCCACCTACCTGATGGACCTGGCGCAGATGATGGTGACGCTGGACGAGGAGGGCGGCGATCCCTCGCTGCTGCGCGACGGCGAGCACATCCAGCGGCTGCTGAGCTGGAAGCACGCCGACCAGCGCGTTCGCCTGGGGTGGAGCGCCGCGCAGATGCGCCGCGAGCACGTGCTGCTGCGCGAGGAGCTGGAGCAGGCGCTGCGCGACGTGCGCCTGGGGGACGGCGAGCAGGCCCGCGGCGTCCTGCGCCGCCTCCTGGCCGACGGCGAGTCCGTGAGCCTGAGCCGCTTCTCCGGCGCCGCCTCCTGAATCAAAAAAGAAGAGATCATTCCTCACGCAGAGTCAGCAGAGTCAACAGAGTCTGTTTCTGCTGACTCCGCGTGAGGCCAAAGCAGCTGCTGTTTCAACCGGCTGCCGGCGCGGCGGCGATGGGGTTGCGGGGCTCGGCCAGCAGGCGGGCCACGGCGTCCAGCAGCGCCTCGGGGCTGAACGGCTTCTGCACGAAGTCCGTCCCCGGCTCCAGCGGGCCCTGCGTGCGCGCCGCGTCGCGGTCGTACCCGGAGATGAAGAGCACGCGGATGCCGGGGCGCTCCGCCATCAGCCGCTGCGCCAGGTCGTTCCCGCTCATCCGCGGCATCACCAGGTCCGTCACCAGCACGTGGATGATCCCCGGGTGCTGGCGCGACAGGGCCATGGCCTCCGCCCCTTCGCCGGCGGTGAGCACGGTGTACCCGCCCCGCGAAAGCACCCGCTCCGCCACCCGCCGCACCGTCTCCTCGTCCTCCACCAGCAGCACCGTGCCCCGTCCGCGCGCCTGCGGCAGCGGCGCGGGGGCGTCGTCCTCCTCCGGCTCCGCCCGGCGCGAGACGGGGAGGTACACGCGCACGCGGGTGCCGCGCCCCGCCTCGCTCTCGATCCACACGTAGCCGCCGCTCTGCTTCACGATGCCGTACACCATGGAGAGCCCCAGCCCCGTTCCCTTGCCGGTGGGCTTGGTGGTGAAGAACGGCTCGAACGCCATCTGCAGGGTGCGGGGGTCCATCCCCTGGCCGGTGTCGCCCACCTCCAGCAGCACGTACTCGCCGGGGACCACGTAGGAGTACTGGGCGCGCATCTCCTCGCCCAGCTCCGTGTTCTCCGTGCACACCACCAGCACGCCCCCCTGCGGCATGGCGTCGCGGGCGTTCACGGCCAGGTTCATGAGCACCTGCTCCACCTGCGCGGGGTCCGCCCGCACCGGCCGCAGGTCCTGCCCCAGCCGCGTCACCAGCTCCACGTCCTCGCCCAGCAGCCGGGCCAGCATGCGCTCCATCTCGCGCACGGACTGGTTCAGGTCCAGCTGCCGCGGCTGCAGCACCTGCCGGCGGCTGAAGGCCAGCAGCTGGCGGGTCAGGGCGGCGGCGCGGTCGGCGGCGCGGCGGATCTCCTCCACGTCGTCGCGCGACTGCGAGTCGCGCGGCAGGTCCGCCAGCAGCAGCTCGGCGTTGCCGCGGATGGCGGTGAGCAGGTTGTTGAAGTCGTGCGCCACCCCGCCCGCCAGCCGCCCCACCGCCTCCATCTTCTGCACCTGCAGCAGCTGCTGCTCGCTGCGGCGCAGCGCCTCCTCCGCCAGCCGGCGCTCCGTCACGTCGCGCGAGTTGACCACGATGCCGCGCACGGCGGGGTCTTCGAGCAGGCTGGTGCCCACCGTCTCCAGGATGCGCCACGAGCCGTCCCGGTGCAGCACCCGCATCTCCGACACGCGGGGACGCCCCGGGGCGCGGATGGCGCGGTCGAACAGTTCCAGCATGGCCGGCACGTCGTCGGGGTGCACCATCTCGCCGAAGTAGGTGCCCGCCAGGTCGTCGCGGCCGTACCCCAGCACCCGCTCCACCGCCGGGCTGGTGAAGCGGATGTCGCCGTTGGCGTCCAGCACGCTGATCACGTCGCGGCCGTGCTCCAGCAGCGAACGGAACTCGCGCTCGCGCAGCCGCAGCGCCTCTTCCGCCGCGCGGCGGTCGGTGACGTTCTCCACCATCTGGATGGCATAGCGCGGCTCGCCTTCCGGCCCGCGGACGAGCGCGACGGAGAGCATTCCCCAGACGACGCCGCCGTCCGCGCGCACGTAGCGCTTGAGGACCTGGTAGTGGGCGATGTCGCCCGCCACCAGGTCGCCGAAGAGCTCCCAGTCGCTCCCCACGTCCTCGTCGTGCGTCATCTGGCTGAAGATGGCGCCCGTCAGCTCGTCGGCGGTGTAGCCCAGCATGGCCTGGAAGGCGTGGTTGGTGCGCACCACGTAGCCGTCCATGTTCACCAGCGCCATGCCGATGGGTGCCTCTTCGAACACGGCGCGGAACTGGGCCTCGCCGGTGCGGAGCGCCTGCTCCACCTCACGGTGGCGCGTGATGTCGAAGAGATAGCCTTCCAGCACCCCCGTGCTTCCTTCGCCGTCCACGGCGCGGCCGTGCTCGTGTACCCAGCGCACGCTTCCGTCGGCGCGCACCAGCCGGTACTCCGTCTCGAACGGCTCCCCGCGGTCCACCGCCCGCTGCACCGTCTCCCACACGCGGACGCGGTCGTCGGGGTGCACCAGGTCCCCCATCGTGACCCGCGCGTTGTGCACCAGCGCGTCGGGCGAATACCCGGTCAGCTGCAGCGCGCCCTGGCTGGCGAATTCCAGGGTCCACCGCGGCTCGTTGCGGCAGCGGTACGCCATCCCCGGCAGGTTGGCCAGCAGGGTGTCCAGCGAACGGCGGCACTCCGCCAGCTGGGCCTGCGTGCGCCCGTGCTCCACCGCGTGGCGGACCGCCCGGCGCAGCAGCCCGGGCGAGAGCTCCGCCGTCTCCAGCACGTCCGCCGCGTCCAGCTCCCGCGCCACCCGCTCCGCGTCCGCGCTCCGCCGGTCCGCCAGCAGCAGGAGCGGTCCGGCCCATCCCCCCTCCCGCTCCCGCGCCAGCGTCCGGGGCAGGCCGTCCGCGCCGGCGTCAGCCACCACGGCATCCCAGCCGCCGCCCGCCAGCAGTTCCGCCGCCTCGTGCGCGTCCGCGGCGACCCGCGCCTCCACGCCTTCCACGCCCGCCAGCAGCCCGGCCGCGCGGGTGGTGAGGGGAGAGCCGCCCGCCAGGAGCACTCGCAGGTCGTTCTGCATCGGGGGGGACGGGGATGGCTGCGCGGGAGGCGCCGCGGAGCTCCGGGAGAAGGGGAACCTGATGGCTCAACAGGTGCGCGTATGATGTGATGTTACTGCTTTCCCTCGCGGGCCGCAATCACGCCGTGGACGGGCGGCGCCGGTCCCGCTCCGTCCCGTTCCATCTCCGAGGCGACTTCGCCGCCCAGCAGGATGACGAAGGAGGTGACGTACATCCACAGCAGCAGGACGATGACCGTCCCCAGCAGCCCGTACGTCTTGCTGTACGAGCCGAAGTTCGTCATGTACAGGCGGAAGGCGATGGACGCCAGCACGAAGAGCACCGCCGCGGCGGCGGAGGCCTTCGCCAGCGTCCGTTTGCGTGCGCGCTGGTCGCGGAGGGGGAGCAGGTAGTAGATCAGCCAGAAGGTGGCCGCGACCAGCGCGAAGCCCAGCGGCCACTGCGCCACCCCCCACGCCGCGCGTCCCGCCGCGCCCAGCCCCAGCGCGTCGCTGATCCCGCCGCCGCCCAGCAGCACCGCGCTGCCGGCGAGGAAGAGGACGGCGCACCCGGCCAGCATTTCCACCGCCACCGCCTTCCTGCGCACGAACGGGCGCTTGGCCGTGACGCCGTACGCCGCGTTCAGCGCGTCCTCCAGCGCCGTGAAGACGTTGGAGCCCGCCCAGAGCGCCAGCAGCAGGCCGATGGAGAGCGGCCCCGGCGCCTCGCGGTGCACCACCTCGTCCACGAACCCCGTCACCAGCGCCTGTGCCTCTGCGGGGAGGGAGGTGGTGAGGCGCCCCGTGAGCCAGTCCCCGGTCCGCGCCCCGCCAAAGAAGCCGGTGAGCCCGAAGAGCGCCATCACCGCGGGCGGCAGGGAAAGAAAGAAGTAGTACGCCACCTTGGCCGCCTGGCCGGGAAGGTCGTCCGCCTGCGCCTCGTGCAGCACGCGCTTCCACAGCGGCGCGGCGGCGGGGAGCCGCTGCGCCCGCTTCTCGTCGTGCTCGTCGGGAACGTGGGAGGGCGGTCGGGTGTCCATTTCGGCCGGTCCGGGCGGGTGGCAGGGGACGGGGACGGGCGGGCGGCAACCATCATGCCCGTTGCCTGTTGCCTGTGTCCGTAGCAGATTGCCGAAAACGTGCGTCCACTCCATCAGTTGCCGGAGGGATGGATGAGGAGGGTTTCACAGACGGCGGCGGGCGTGGTGCTCTTTCGCGACGGTGGAGAGGCACGGCGTTACCTGCTGATGCGCTCGGCCCTGACGCGGCGGCCCATCTGGGAGTTTCCCAAGGGCGGGGTGGAGCCCGGGGAGACGGAGGCGCAGGCGGCGGTGCGCGAGCTGTGGGAGGAGTCGGGGATCGGCGAGAGCCAGATCTCGCTGCTGGACGGCTACCGGGAGGAGGAGCGCTACGTCTTCACCCAGGGCCAGGGCGAGGAGCGCACGCTCATCGTCAAGAAGGTCATCTACTTCCTGGCCGCCACGAACGAGGAGCGCGTGGTCATCTCGCGCGAGGCGGAGGAGTACCGCTGGGCCACGTACGAAGAGGCGATGCGCCTGATCCGCTTTCCCGGCAAGCGCCACGTGCTGGAGGTGGCGGAGGCCATGCTGGCGCGCGTGCCCGTGCACGAGCGAGCGGGGCAGAACGGCGACGGGAGCGGGGACAGGGTACAGGGGACAGGGTACAGGTTACAGCCCGCATCCCATCCCACCTGACGGGATACACCACCGCTCGGACGGGTGGAATGGCGTCGCGCTTCGCGCGGAGCCCACGGCCCCTCTCCCTCGGGAACTCGTGACGCGCTGCGCCCGGCGGGGTGGTGTCGACGGCGTGTAGTCGTTGCGGCGATTCCAATCGCCTGGCGCGGGGCGCTCCCCGCCGCGATTCCAGAGCCCCGCCCGCGCTCCGCCGGCGGGGCTTTCGCACGCCGATCCCCGAATGCTCCAGAGGTTGGATCCGTTCAAGCGCGTTCCGCGGAGCACGGTTATCCTTTCAGCGGTTCGCCGCCCGCAGCGACGAGGGCGCCCGTCACGCCGAACGATCCGCATCCGCCGTGCACCCCCTCGCAGGAAAGCTCCTTCGCGGCAGCCGGTACGCACCGGCCGCTTTCGCCCTGGCGGCGCATCTCGCCGGCTGCGCGGGCGCGACGGCCGTGCATCACCCCGGTGCCGCGCTGGCTGCGCGGGCAGACAGCGTTCTCTCGCGGTACGAGATGTACGGCCTGTCGGGGAGCGTTCTCGTCGCCCACGACGGGCGCACCGTGCTGGAGCGGGGCTACGGCCTGGCCGACCGACGGACGGGGACCCCGGCGGCGGGCGATACGCGGTACGACGTGGCGTCCATCACCAAGACCTTCACCGCCGCGGCCATCCTGCGCCTCGCCGAGCGTGGGCTGCTGTCTCCTCGCGATCCCATCAGCCGCTTCCTGGGCCCGGTGCCGGCGGACAAGGAGGCGGTGACCGTGCACCACCTGCTGACGCACACGGCGGGATTTCCGCTCGATCCCGCGGACGCCGGCATCACCCCCGCCCACACGCGCGCCGAGTTCACCGCCCGGGCCCTCGCCGCGCCGCTGCGCTCGCCTCCGGGGGCGGAGCACCGCTACTCCAACCTGGGCTACGGCCTCCTCGCGATCGTCGTGGAGCGCGCATCCGGCCGCTCGTTCCACGAGTTCGTCACCTCCGAGCTCCTGGGGCCGGCCGGACTCCGCGCCACGGAGCTCCTGGGCGATGCCGATCTCCCCACGGGGCCAGCGTATGCGACGGGGTACCTTCCCGGCCGGGAGGACACGCTGGTGGCGCAGCCCGCCGTCCCCCGCGGCGGCGCGGAGTCCCCCAGCTGGGGCAAGCACCCGATGGGCGCGGTGGGCGTGGTGAGCACGGTGGGAGACCTGCACCGCTGGCTCGTGGCGCTCACCGGCGGACGGGTGCTCCCGGACTCGCTGGTGCGGGTGATGTTCACCCCGTACCACGGCGACGAGGCGTACGGGTGGCACGTGGGGACCGCGCCCGGCGTGGGGCGGCGCGTGTACCGCGGCGGGCTGCGCAGCGGGTTCGCGGGCCTCGTTTCCCGCTACCCCGACCACGGCGTCACCGTGGTCTACCTGCTGAACCAGGCGACGGGATGGGAGTCGGTGCTCCGGCGCGACCTGGAGCGCGTGGCGGCGGGTGAGCCGGTGCCGCTCCCGCCGCCCGTCGTCCGGCTCGCCCCCGCCGCGCTGGCGGCGCTCGCGGGCGACTACCGCTTTCCCGGCGGGGCGCGCATCCGCGTGTGGGAGGAGGGCGGCGTCCTGATCGCGGGTGCGGAGGGGCAGACGGCGGCCTCGGCGCTCTCGCATCCGGACGTCGCGGCGGCGCCCGGCCACGGCGCCCTGAACGACCTGGCGGCGCGGGTCGTGGCTGCCGCGGTGCAGGAAAGCCCGGCCGATTCCGCGCTGGCGCGGGTGGACAGCGCCGCGGCCCTTGCGGCGTGGCTGCGGCAGCGGACCGGGCCCGCGCCGGCCGCCGCGGCGGTGCTGGGCACCGTGCCGCACCCTTCGGGCGAAGGGCGCGCGCAGACCTTCGTGCGGCTGGCGCCGGGCGGAAGCGTCGTCCGGCTGATCTGGCAGTCGGGGCAGGTCATCGCGTGGGGCGACGGGATTCGCCTCCCGGGGCTGGACCGCTACCGGCCCACGTCCGCTTCCTCCGCCGTCGCCTTTCGGCCGCGGGAGGGAGTGCTGCGCACGCTGGAGTTCGAGCTGGATGCCGCGGGCGCGCCGCGGGGCGTTCGCGTGCGCTGGCCGGGAGGCGAGGCGAGCGCCCTTGCCACGCGCGTGGAAAGCGCGCACCCTTGAGGGGACGGAGCGCCAGCCGTTTCCCGTGCCGCTCCATCTCTCCCGCTGCAGGCGTCCTTCCCCCAACCCCTGCCGAGATTCACGTGAGCGTTGCCTCGCCCGGGCACGACGGGCCGCGGTTCGAGTATCCGCACCGGCTGGTGTGCGCCGGGTACTCCGTGATGCTGTCCCGCTACGCGCCGGGGATGACCATGCCGCGCCACGCGCACGAGGACACGGCCGTGAGCATCGTCTTTTCCGGAGGGATGGAGGAGGATGCGCTCCGGGGCCGCATCGACGCCGAGGCGGGGACGCTGCTGGTGAAGCCGCGGGGAACGGCGCACGCCAACCGCTTCGGCCCTTGCGGCGCCACGATCCTGTCCTTCTCGCTGCCCCGGGGGAGCGGCTTCGGGGATGCGGCGGCCGGGTGGAGCGCGTACCGGTCGTTCGAGGCGTACCGGAGCGGCATCGACGTGCTCCGCGTGCTGCGGTCCGGCCGCCTGGACGCGCTGACCGGGGCCGTCTCGGACCTGCTGGCCGCCGTGAGCGATGCCGCCGAGCCCATGGCGGCCGGCTCCGCGCCCCGCTGGCTGAAGGAGGTGCGGGCGCAGCTGGACGTTGAGCCGGATGGCAGCCGATCCGTGGACGAGATCGCCCGCTCGCTCGATCTGCATCCCACCTATCTCGCGCGGCGCTTCCGGGCGGCGTTCCGCTGTTCGGTGACGGAGTACCGGCGGCGTGCACGCCTGCTCGCCGCCGCGCGCCTGCTCTCCGCCGGCGACTGCTCGCTTTCGCGCGCCGCGCACGAAGGCGGCTTTGCCGATCACAGCCACTTCTGCCGCGAAGTGAAGCGAGAGCTCGGCCTCGCCCCGTCCTCCCTTCGCCGGCTGCTTGCTCCCGCCCTCCTGGAAGGCGGCGAGTCCCTTGTCTGACCGGGCAACCCGCCGCTCGGAGGGGCGGAACAGCGTCGCGCTTCGCGCGGACCCCTCACCCCCGGCCCCTCTCCCGCAAACTGCGCGGGAGAGGGGAGTTCGTTTCACGCACAGGGCCTGTGGGGTGGTGTCGGGGAAGCCGACAGTGCGTAGTCGTTGCGGCGATTTCTTCAATCGCCTGGCGCGAGGCCCGCCCCCACCCCCCATCACTCCATCACCCCATCACCCCATCACCCCATCACCCCATCAGCCCTGAGCAACCGGGATGATCGTTTACACATCAGACCGGGAGGATCGTTGACAGTTCCTGACGGTGCTGACACCGTTCCATCCTTGTCTTCTGTTCTCACCCAGCGGGACGCGTCAGCAGCCCCACGGGAATGGTGA
>DATAAG010000248.1:0-3647 GCA_036260235.1 Longimicrobium sp. | reverse complement strand
AGATGGAGGAGATCCGGCGCCGTGGAAGGGCGCTGCTGCCGTCGCTGCTGGCCGGGAGCGTGGTGGGCATCGCCGCCGCCACGGTGACGGCCGCGCTGCTCGGCGCGTCCGGCGACGTGGTGCGCTCCCTCGCCCCCCGCGCCGTGACGACGCCCATCGCCATCGGCATCGCGGAGCGCGTGGGCGGCCTTCCCGCGCTCTCCGCCGCCGTGGCCATCCTGACGGGCGTGCTGGGCGCGGTGATCGGTCCGCCGCTCCTGCGCGCCGTAGGCGTGCGCAGCCGCACGGCGTTCGGCCTGGCGATGGGCGCGGCGGCGCACGGCGTGGGCACAGCGCGCGCGGCGGAGGAGGGCGAGGTGGAGGCGGCCGGCAGCGGCCTGGCCATCGGCCTGATGGGCGTCTTCACCGCCATCCTGGCACCGCTCGTCCTGGCGCTCCTCGTTCGATCGGGGCTGCTGGGCTGATCCCCGGGCGGCCGGCCCTGTGCAGGCAAGCGCACGAACGAGTTGCAACGGCAAACGGCGTCGCGCTTCGCGCGGGCCACTCACCCCGGCCTCTCCCGCCACCTGCGCGGGAGGCGGGAGTGGGTCCGTGGCAAGATCCGCCATTTCCGAAGGAGGCGCCGCTCGGCACTCGCCCGCGGCAGGGTGTCATACCGAATCCGGATAAACTGTCATTCTGAGTCCTTGACTGCTGCGCCGACCCTGCGGGACGAAAGACGTCTCGCACGAATCTCTCGTCATCCATCAACCTCCCCCAGGGGTTTTGGGGGGAGGTGGGCGAGTCATGCGAGCCCGGAGGGGGCGCGGCGGCTCGCACCGGACCTTTCCATTCAGGGAGGCGCCCGACGGATCCTGCGGACCGCTCACGGGCCTCCGCGCCGACCGAAGAATCTGTACGCTGGGCGGCAGGATCTCACGGTCACGGTGAGTTCCCCGGACCCCGGACTACGTCCGGGCGGGGCTCGGTGCGAGAGGCGGGAGATTCTTCGGTCGCGCCACACGCTCCGTGCTCATCCGCGGGTTCGGTGCGGGCGCTCCCTCAGAATGACAGGTGTCTTTCCGAATCTGGTATCCGTGCGGCGGGTGAGGAGTTTACCGGCCCCTGCGGGTGGACCGCTAACCGGGCGAAACCCGCGCCCGCTGTCTTCGTCCGCGATTTTCAGGGTGGTGAATGACACGCCCCGAGCTGCGACTGGTAGAATCGTCGCCGCTCCGCTTCCTGCTCTCGCTCCCCGGCGGGAGGCAGACGGCGGAGCCTCGCCCGGTGCTGGTGTTCCTGCACGGCTACGACGAGGCGGCGCCGATGGACATCCACCGGGCGCTCACCCTCCACGGCCCACTGCGCCCGGGAAACCCGCCGGTCGCGGCGGAGCTCGTCATCGTCGCCCCGCAGCTGCCCGTCGCCGGCGACCGCTGGCGTGCCTCCGCGGATGCCGTTCGCGACATCGTGCGGCAGGTGCAGGCGCAGCACGGCGGCGACCCGCGGCGCACGTACCTGACGGGCTTCAGCTTTGGCGGGAACGGCGTCTTCGACCTGGCGCTCGCGCAGCCGGGGGTGTGGGCCGCGCTCTGGTCCGTCGATCCCACCCGCGTTCCCCGGAGCGACCCCGCCCTGCCGATCTGGCTGTCCTCCGGCGCCATCTCCCGCCGCCTGCAGGCGGTGTTCAACGCGGCGCTCCGCCTGGAGCCCGCCGGCCCCGGCCCGCTCGGCGACCGTGTCTACACGGACGAGGGAAGCGACCACGTGGGCACCGCCACGCTCGCGTACCGGGACGAGCGGATCTACCGGTGGCTGCTTTCGAGGCAGCGCCCGCCGGCGTGATACCGAATGCGCAAACGAATCGGCCTCACACAGAGTCAGCCGAGTCAACAGAGGTCTTTCGTGCCGTTTCCTCTGCTCGCACGGTCCTCTCCATGTCAGCGGACGGCATGGCGCGCCGGCCGACGAGGCACGAGCCGGCGCGGGCTGTCGGAAACGGCAGAGGGATGGAAGCACGGCAGGGGGCCATGAGAATTTTTATGGGGAGGGATGCGGTGCGCCGGATCGTCACCGGAGCGCGCTGGAGCGAGCCGCGCGGACCCCCTGATACGCGATCTCGAGGACCATCTGCCCGCGCCACAGCCGGGAAGACGCACCTCGCTCTCTCGAACGATCAAGGTTCTCGTTCCGGATCCGTGGATCTTGCTGCGTTCCGGTCGCGGCCCAGGCCCCGGCGCTCATCCCCGGCTGCGCGCCGCTCGTCACATGCATCCCCGGTTCGCACCAGCACGCGAGAACCCGCCTGGTCCAGACCAGACATTGGTGGCGCATCGATCCTGATCCGCCACCCGCGTCCCGAGCTCCCATGCCGCCCACCCGCCGCGCGCTGCCGCTCCTTCTGCTCCTGCCGGCCGCCGCGCTCTCCACCGCGCCGCCCACGGCCGCGCTCCCGCCATCCTCCGCCGCCCGCGCGGACACCATCCCCCCCGACCACTTCGACGTCCAGCAGGTCGCGCCCGGCGTGTACGCGGTGATCCGCCGCGAGCCGCCGGGGCTGTGGTTCGACGCGAACAACGTGTTCATCGTCGACGACGAGGGCGTGATCGTGGTGGACGGCAACGTGAGCCCGTCGTCCACGCGCGAGGTGCTGGCCGCGCTGCGCCGGCTGACGGACCGGCCGGTGACGCACGTGGTCAACACGCACTGGCACGAGGACCACGTCCTGGGCAACGCCGTCTACCGCGAGGCGTTCCCGGGGGTGGAGCTCGTGGCGCACACGACCACGGCCGAAGACCTGCGGACCATCGGCGCGAACAACCGGAGGGGATCGCTGCAGAGCGGCGGATCGTTCGCCGCGCAGTTGCGGGAGCTGGAGCGCACGGGGAGGAACCTGGCGGGCGCGCCGATCAGCGACGAGGAGCGGGCCAGCTATCGGAAGGACGCGTCGCTGATCGAGCGCTACCTGCGGGACGCGCGCGACTTCGAGCCCGTGATGCCGACGATCACGGTGGACGACCGGCTCGTGCTGCGCCGCGGAAGGCGGACGGTGGAGATCCTGCACCTGGGCGCCGGCCACACCCGCGCGGACCTGGTGGTGCACCTGCCCGCCGAGCGCATCGCCATCACCGGCGACCTGGTGGTGTGGCCGGTGCCGCTGGTGGGCAGCACCTCCTTCCCTGCCGCCTTCGAGGCCACGCTGCGGCGGGTGCTGGAGCTGCGCCCCGCCATCATCGTCCCCGGCCACGGCCCCGTGCTGCGCGACGACCGGTACCTGCGCACGGTGGCGGACCTGCTCGCGTCGCTGCGCACGCAGGCGCTGGCCGCCGTCGCCCGGGGCGAGACGCTGGAGCAGGCCCGGCGCAGCGTGGACCTCACCCCCTTCCGCGACCGCATCGCCGGCGATTCGCCGCTGCGCCGCTTCATCTTCTACGGCTACGTGGAGCTCTCCGGCGTGGAGGCCGCGTACCGCGAAGCCGCCGCACGAACGGTTCCTCGCTGATACCAGATCCGGGAAAAGAAAGAACCTCACGGTAGAGTAGGCGCCAGGGTGGGTTAACTGGACCACCCTGGACGCCCCTCCTCGAACCGGACGTGCGGATTTCCCGCATCCGGCTCTCCCACGCGGGTTCACCGGTTGGCTATCGGAGAGTTGCGCGCGTTGCCCT
>DATAAG010000247.1:0-2565 GCA_036260235.1 Longimicrobium sp. | reverse complement strand
AGGGCAACGCGCGCAACTCTCCG
Organism: Longimicrobium sp.; assembly: GCA_036260235.1. Taxonomy (GTDB): domain Bacteria; phylum Gemmatimonadota; class Gemmatimonadetes; order Longimicrobiales; family Longimicrobiaceae; genus Longimicrobium. The sequence continues at coordinate 2,542 of DATAAG010000247.1, read as the reverse complement.
ATAGCCAACCGGTGAACCCGCGTGGGAGAGCCGGATGCGGGAAATCCGCACGTCCGGTTCGAGGAGGGGCGTCCAGGGTGGTCCAGTTAACCCACCCTGGCGCCTACTCTACCGTGAGTGCAGTTTGGGTTTCTCGTGATGACGTCACCGAAGCGGCGGCGGGAGGGGCTGCGAGCCGAAGGCGTAGCGGAGGAGTTCTCGCTTCAGCTCCCACTCCGTCCAATCGGGGTGCTCTGCTCGGAGCCGCGACTTCGCGAGCTCACGGGCGAACTCGCTCATCTCCAGTGCCAGCAGCAGCCGCTCCTCGCCTGTCATCCGGCGGTAGGTTTCGGTCCGGATGCGCTCTGCTTCGGGACTGGTGTCGGTGATGCCCACCTTGGGAGAGCGATCCGCAGGCGGACCGTCCGGGTCGCCGGGGCGCTCGTCAGGATCAGAATCAGTCTGCGACATCGGCTATCCCACCCGCGTGGAGATCCACCAGGTGGTGCCGCCGGGGTCCTTCACCCCTCCGCGCCTGTCCTCGTCGTCCTTCTGCACCGGCTCCTGGACGGACTCGGCGCCGGCGGCCAGGGCGCGGCGGTAGGTGTCGTCCACGTCCGCCACGTACACGTGCACGTGCGACGCCAGCGGCGGCCACCCCTCCGCCCCGTCCGCCAGCATCACCACCGTGTCGTCGATGCGCACCTCCGCGTGCATCACCTTGCCGTCGTCCGCCGGAAAGCGCCGCAGTTCCACGGCGCCGAAGACCTGCGCCAGGAAGCCGATGGTCCCGGCGGCGCCGTCGACGATGAGATACGGCGAGACGGTGGTGTAGCCCGCGGGCTTGTGGGTCATGTGCATGCTCCGGATGGGCTGGAGGTGGATGCGGGCGTGCCGCGGAAAGGCGTCGCCGATGACTGGACGCCTGATCCGGCACACCCTGCACGGTTCGGGAGCCGCCGTTCCCGCGATCGGGCTACCGCCGGGAGCGCTGCCCGCGGGCCGGACGATGCGCGGCCGCGGCCAGCATCTCCTCCAGTTCCTTCAGATCCGCCTCGTCGATCTCCTCCTGGAGGGAATGCGCCCTGCCGAGAACGCTCAGCACGAAGTGCGCGCTCACGGAGAGCGCCACGACACCGATGAGGACGGCGGTCCCCAGCCCCACCGCCGGCATCAGCCGGTGCAGCAGCGCGCCCAGCCCCGTCGCTCCCGCGAGCAGAAGCGCGAGGGTGATCGCAAGGAGCACCAGCAGGAACGACAGGGTGCGGACGGCGTTCATGGATCTGGGGCAGGTTTCGCGGTACTTTCTACGGGAGCAAGTCAACAGAATGCACACTCCCGCCGCCGTCCGCAACCCCGGGGTTCGCGCGGCGCCGGAGGACCGCGGAACATCACCGGTGCCTGCTCCGCATCCGCTACAGCCAGCCCAGGATGCGCGAGTGGATGAATCCCCAGATCACCATCACCATCAGGAACGCCACCACCACGAACCAGCCGAACGGCCAGTCGCTGGGCGGGAACAGGCGCGCGAAGTTCATTCCGTAGATGCCGGCGACGAAGTTGTGGACCATGATGATGACGGTCACCGCCGTCAGCCGCTTCATGATCAGGCCCAGCCGGTTGAAGGCGTAGAAGACGTGCACGTCCAGCGCGGCCGCCAGCAGGTCGCGCCAGGTGTCCAGCTCCGCCATCACGTGCTGCGCGTGGTCCTGCACGTCGGCAAAGTAGGGGCGCAGCGCGTCGGGAATGCCGTGCTCGCGGCGCAGCACCTCCGCCAGCACGTGGCCGGTGGGCGCCAGCAGCCGGGGGACGCGCAGCAGTTCCTCGCGCAGGGAGAAGAGGTCGGCGGCGGCGTTCTCCGTGCCGCTGAAGATCTGGCCCTTGATCCCCTGGATCTGCTCGCGGATGCGGTCTTCCACGGCGAAGTAGCCGTCCACCAGGCTCTCGAACAGCGTGTACGCCAGGCACGCCACGCCCAGGCGGTGCCGCCCCTCGTGGTGCTCCCACCGCTTGCGGGCCTTCTCCAGCACCGCCAGCACGGCGGGGACGCGGCGGTGGATGGTGACCAGGTAGTTCTCGCCCCAGAACAGGTTCAGCTCGCCGGGCGCGAACCGGCCGCCGGTGTGCTGCGCGGCGTAGACCACGATGAAGTAGTAGCCCGCGTACGCGTTGCAGCGCGGGCGCTCGTGGGGCGTGGTCACCTCTTCCAGCGCCAGCTCGTGGAAGCCGAAGGCGCGGCGCAGCAGCTCCACCTCCGCCGGGCCGGGATCGCTCACGTCCAGCCACAGCCGGTTTCCCGGGGTGGCGAGGAGCGCGTCCAAGCGGTCCACGCCGGCTTCCGCCGGTTCCCCCTCGCCGCCTGCGTCCACCACGAGCCGCATCGTGCCCATGCCGCGTTCTCCCGGATGGCGGTGGTCGTTCTGCACTGCGCCCGGTCCCGCGTGCGTACGGTAGCCGTGTCGGGGCTGGCGGGCAAAGGTGATGGAGTGATGGGGTGATGGGGTGATGGGGTGATGGGGTGATGGAGTGATGGAGTGATGGAGTGATGGAGTGATGGAGTGAT
>DATAAG010000246.1:0-26372 GCA_036260235.1 Longimicrobium sp. | reverse complement strand
CCCTTCCCCCGAAGTTGGGGGAGGGGGCCGGGGGGAGAGGGCGCCCGCGGACGCACTGAGGTGCCCATCGAAGCGCTGTCGAAGTTCAACCTCCCCCAGGGGTTTTGGGGGGAGGTGGGCGAGTAATGCGAGCCCGGAGGGGGCGCCGGCGGTGCGCACCGAACTGGCTGCACACTCGAGTGCTGGCCATGCAGTTCTCCCCCTCCCCCGAAGTTGGGGGAGGGGGTCGGGGGGAGAGGGCCCCCCGCGGACGCAGTGAGATGCCTGCTGAAACACGACCGAAGTTCAACCTCCCCCAGGGTGTTTGGGGGAGGCGCGAGCCTGGGCGAGCGGTGGGGGCGTGGCGGGGGCCATCCATCTGAGGGTGACGTCGGAAGGAGCAGCCGATGCGAGCAAGGAACGGGTTCACGCTGGTGGAGATCCTGGTGGTGATCATCGTGATCGCCCTCCTGGCCACGCTGGTGGCGCCCAACGTCTTCCGCCACGTGGGGCGCGCCAAGGACACCACCGCCCGCGCGCAGGTGGAGCTCCTTTCCGCGGCGGTGGAGGCGTACCGGCTGGACAACGACCGCTTCCCCACCACGGAGCAGGGGCTGGCCGCCCTCCGCACCCCGCCCACGCTGGAGCCCCGGCCGCGCGCGTGGCGCGGGCCGTACCTGCGCCGCGAGGTGCCGGTGGACCCGTGGGGGCGGCCCTACATCTACCGCAGCCCCGGCACCGTGAACCGCGACGGCTACGACCTGCTCACCCTCGGCCGTGACGGGCAGGAGGGCGGGGAGGACGAGGACGCCGACGTGGTGAGCTGGAAGTAGCCCGTGCCCGCCTTCGCCTACCGCGCCGCGACCGCCGCGGGCCGTACCGTCCGCGGCGTGGAGGACGCCGAGAGCCCGGCGGCGCTGGAGCGCGCCCTGGGCTCGCGCGGCCTCTATCCACTGGACGTCGCGCCCGCCACGGCGGCCGCCGCCGAGCCCGCCGCCCGCCGCGCCTTCCGCACCCGCCGCGCGGACGTGGTGGAGGCCGTGCGCTACCTGGCGACGCTGATGGACGCGGGCTTTCCGCTGGACCGCGCGCTGGCGGCGGTGTCGCGCGTGGTGGCGCGGCGCGAGACGGCGGCGGCGGTGCTGGACGTGCGCGACCGCGTGCGCGGCGGCGCCCGCCTGGACGACGCGCTGGCCGCACACCCCGCGCTCTTCCCGCGCTTCGCGGTGGGGATGGTGCGCGCGGGGGAACGGGGCGGATACCTGGCCCGGGCGCTGGAGCGTCTTTCCGCGCAGATGGAGCGCGAGCAGGCGCTGCGGTCGCGCCTGGCGTCCGCGCTCATCTACCCGGCGGTGATGGTGGCGGTGGGTCTGGGCGCCGTCGCCGTCCTCTTCGCCTACGTGCTGCCGCGCTTCGTCACGCTGCTGCAGGACACCGGCTCCGCGCTCCCGCGCTCCACCGCCATGCTGCTGGCCGTCGGCGCCTTCGCGGGGCGCTGGTGGTGGGCGATCCTGCTCGCCGTCGCCGTCCTGGCGCTGCTGGTGGCGGGGATTCGCTCGTCGGAGGAGGGGCGGACCGCGATCGACCGCATCCTCCTCCGCCTGCCGCTGGTGGGACCCCTGCGGCAGCGCGTGGCGTGCGCGCGGCTGGCGCGGACGCTGTCGACCCTGCTGGGAAGCGGCCTGCCGATCCTCCCCGCGCTCGAGATCGCCGCGGCCTCGCAGGCGGACGGCGCGTTCGCGGGCGCGGTGCTGCAGGCGCGCGAGGAGGTGCGCGCCGGCGACCGGCTGGCCCCGGCCCTCCGCCGCGGCGGCGTCTTCCCCTTCCTCTTCGTGCAGATGGTGGAGGTGGGCGAGGAGGGAGGTCGCCTCCCCGACATGCTGGAGCGCGCCGCGGGCACGATGGAGGGCGAGCTGGAGCGCGGCCTCGAGCGCATGGTGCGGCTGGTGGAGCCCGCGATGATCCTGGTCTTCGGCGCGCTGGTGGGATTCGTCGCGCTGTCGCTGCTGCAGGCGGTCTACGGGATCCGCGCGGACGTGATGTGAGGACGAAGTGCGTGAGTGCGTGAGTGCGTGAGTGCGTGAGTGCGTGAGTGGGAGGCGCTTTGACTGACCGGGTGCGGGTGGCTGGGCTCCCGGCTGCGCCGGGAGGCCCTCTCCCCCGCCGACCTGCGCCGCTCGTTCCTCGCGGCTCGGCGGCGACCCCACCCCCAACCCCGGGGGAGGGGTGGCAGGGGCAGGTTCGGGATGATGCCGCGTGTCCGGCGCGAGCGCGGACGCAGTGAGATGCCCGCCGACGCGTCCCGGTCTGTCGGCCGCATCAACCTCCCCCAGGGGTTTTTGGGGGAGGTGGGCGAGTAATGCGAGCCCGGAGGGGGCGCAGCGGTGCGCAGCGAAGCGTGTCGTCGCACCCGAGTTGTCGGCCGGTGCCGTTCTCCTCCCCCTCTCCCGCGCAGCCGGGGAGGGGGCCGGGGGGAGGGGGCTCCTGCGGACGCAGTGAGATGCCCGCCGACGCGTCCCGGTCTGTCGGCCGCATCAACCTCCCCCAGGGGTTTTTGGGAGAGGTGGGCGAGTAATGCGAGCCCGGAGGGGGCGCAGCGGTGCGCGGTGCAGCGTGTCGTCGCACCCGAGTTCTCAGCCGGTGCCGTTCTCCCCCTCTCCCGCGCAGCGGGGGAGGGGGCTCCTGCGGACGCAGTGAGATGCTCGCCGACGCGTCCCGGTCTGTCGGCCGCATCAACCTCCCCCAGGGTTTTTTGGGGGAGGTGGGCGAGTAATGCGAGCCCGGAGGGGGCGCCCGCGGTGCGCATCGGCCTGTCGCAGCGCACCCGAGTGCCGGACGTGAGCTCTCCCCCTCTCCGCGAGGAACGAGCGGGGAGGGGGCCGGGGGGAGGGGCCCCCCGCGGGCGCAGTGAGATGCCCGGCGAAGCATCCCATCCGTCGGTTCCATGGAGCCAGCTGGATGCGGAAGCGTGACGTGTCGGGAGACCTTGCAGTTGACGTAACGCAGTACCGGGAGGACCGATGAGCGAATCGCAGGCGGGGTCGCGCGCGGGGATGCTGCGCAGGACGCCGCGGGGAGCACGCATCGCGCTGGCGGTGGCGCCCGACCACCTGGTGGTGGCGCGGCTGCGGCGCGCCGGCACCACCCTATGCGTGGCGGAGGCGATGGAGTGCGCGCTCGCGCCGCCCGGGCAGGACGGCTGGCCGGAGCTGGAGGAAGCCCTCCGCGAGCTGGCCACGGAGCTGGGCGTCCCCGGCGGCACGGTGGACGTGGCGCTCCTTCGCCGCCTGGCGCACGCCAAGGTCATCCCGCTCCCCCCCGTCCGCCGCGGCGAGCTGGCCGCCCTGGTACGCCGCAACGCCCGCCGCCACTTCGCCGTGCGCGACGAGCCGCTGGTCGCCGACGCCCGCCGCCTCCCCGGCCCGCGCACCGCCTCGCTCGGCCCGACGAGCGCCGCCTGCGCCGCGACGCGGATGGTCGAGACGGTGGCGGACGCCTGCGCGGCCGCCGGGTTCCGCGTGGGCAGCATCGTCCCGGGCCCGGTGGCGCTGGCGGAGGCGGTGCGGACGCGGCTCTCGGTGGCGCGCCGCGGCCGGGTCGCCGCGTTGACCGCGGGGGCGCTGGGGATCGACCTCGTGCTGCTGGAGGACGGCGTGCCGGTCCGCGTGCAGCCGCTCGCCGCGCCGCGCGAGGGCGGGACGGGCGCCGTGCTCGCGCGCCTCTGCGCCGCGCTGGCGGAGGCGGAGCAGGACGGCCGCGCGGTGGTCGCCGTGGTCGTCTGCGGCTGCGGGGACGATGCGCGCGCGCTGCGGGAAGCGATCCACACGCACGAGCAGTACGGGACGCGGCTGGCGTGGGCGCGGGAGTTCGAGGAGATGCCCGCCGAGGCCGTCGTCGCGCTCGGCGCGGCGCTGGCGGGGCCGGACGCGCCCCTGCTCCTGCCGCCGTCGCTGGCGGAGGCGCGCGCGCGCCGGGCGCGGCGGCTGACGGGCGCGCTGGCGGCCGCGTCGATGGCGTTCCTGGTCGCTTCCGCCGGGCTGCACCTGTGGGGGCTGCACCGCGAGCTGGACGCCGTGCGGGCGCGGCGCGCGGAGATCGCTGGCCCGGTGGCCCGCGCGCGGGAGATGCGGGCGAACGTGGACGGCGTCCGCGAGAGGCTGGCGTCCATCGCCGCGCTGGAGGCGCAGGCGGCGGGGTGGACACGCGAGATCGCCGCGCTGGCGGCCGCGCTCCCCGATTCCGCGCACCTGCGGACGCTGACCGTGGATTCCACCGGGCTGCGGCTGGCGGGGCTGGCGCGATCGGCGTCCGCCGTGGTGCCGGCGCTGGAGGCGCACCCCCGCTTCCAGCGCGTCTCGCTGGCGGCCCCCGTGCGCTTCGAGCAGGGCGACGCGGGAGAGCGCTTCGACGTGGTGGCGCAGATCCAGGAATCCACCGGGGGAGGGGAGTGATGAGGATGCCCGACCTCGGCCCGCGCGACCGCCGCGCGATCCTGATCGGCGCCGCCGTGCTGGCCCCCGCCTTCGCGTGGACCTTCGCCGCCGGGCCGTACCTGGCCGCCGTGGCGGACGCCGGCGACCGGCTGGCGCTGGAGCGCCGGCTGCTGGGCGGAGAGCTGGAGCTGCTGGCCTCCGCGTCCGCCTACCCGAAGGCGTTCGACGCGGGCGCCGAACGGCTGCTCGCCGCCGCGCCGCGCCTGATGGCGGGCGACGACGAGGGCGCCGCCGCGGCCGCGCTGGCGGGCTACGTCCGCCGCCTGGCGCAGATGGGCACGGCCAACCTCACCCGCGTGGAGCCCGCGGCCTCCTACGACGCGGGCGGCGGCGTGCGCGCCCTCCCCGTCGGCGTCACGGGGGAGACGGACCTGGAGGGGCTGCTCACCTTCCTGCAGCTGCTGGAGTCCGGCCCCAAGCTGGTGCACGTGCAGGAGCTGCGGCTGGAGGCGTCCTCCACCCCCGCCGGCGGCGGTGCGGCGTACGGCGGCGCCACGGCGTTCTACACGCCCGCCGCCGCGCCGCCGGAGGTCATCACCTTCCGTTTCACCGCCGTCGCCTTCACCCTCGCCGCGCCGGCGGACAGCGCCGCGGTCGACGTCGAGGTTCCGGAGGTCGATGTCGGCGCGGTGGAGCTGCGGGACGCGGAAGCGGGGAGCGCGCCATGAGCTTCCTGGCCCGCTGGACCCCCGCGAACCGCGTCGCCCTCGGCGCGCTGGCGGCGTCGATCCTCCTCTGCGCGCTCGCGTTCGCCGGGGCGCGCCGGGTGGCGGCGCTTCCCGAGCGCCCCGATCCACGCCCCGCGCCGTCGATGCCCGACGTCGCCGCGCGGCCGGAAGCGGCCAGCGACGCGCAGATCCTTTCCGCCGTCGCCCGCGACCCCTTCCGCCCCGACCGCCGCCGCCCGCCCGGCCGCTACCGCCTGCCGGGCGAGGCGCCGCCGCCGGAGCCGCAGCCGTCGTACGACTACACCCCGCCGCCCCCCGCGCCGCCCGCCCTGAGCCTGGTGGGGACGGTCGTCCTCGCGGACGGGCGCGGGCTGGCCGCGCTGGCGGGGCAGGGCGGGGAAAGCCGCGTCCTGCGCGTGGGGGAAGAGATGGACGGCTTTCGCGTCGTGCGGGTGACCAGCGGCACCGCCACCCTCTCCAACGGAGACACCACCATCGTGCTACGGACCGAGGGAGGTGAGCCGTGAGCCGCCTCGCCGCCGTGCTGGCCGCGGCGCTCGCGATCAGCGTTCCCGCCGCGGCCCAGCAGGGCGTGACGCGCGCCAACGGGGGGATCATGATCGACTTCCCCAACACCGACATCCGCCTGGTGGTGACGGCGCTGGCGGAGGCCGCGGGGCTGAACCTGGTCTACAGCGAGCTGCCGCAGCGCACGGTCCACCTGCGCACCTCCACGCCCGTCCCCGTGGAGCAGGTGCGCGTGTACCTGGAGAGCCTGCTGCGCGCCAACGGGATGGAGCTGCGCGACGAGGGCGGCGGGCTGATGCGCGTGGTCTCCACCACCGCGCCCCCCGCGCCCGCCGCCGACCAGCCGGCCTATCCCGGCGGGGGCCGCGCACAGCCGGGGGGGATGGCCATCTTCGTCCACCCGATGCGCCACGCGCCGGCGGAGGACGTGGCCCGCAGCCTGGGCGCGCTCTTCGGCATCGGCGACGGGTCGTTCGGGGGGACGGAGCGCCCGCGCTCTCTGACGGACGAGCTGCGCGACCAGGCGATCGGCCCGGACGGGCAGCCCGCGGCGGTGCAGCGCGACGCCGCGCAGGGGATCTCGGCGATGCTGACCGGGCCCGTCGCCATCTTCCCGGACCAGCGGACGAACTCGCTGCTGATCCGCGCCTCGCGGGCGGACTACCAGACGCTGGCGGACGCCATCACCCGGCTGGACACGCGGCCGCTGCAGGTGCTCATCGAGGTGGTGATCGCCGAGGTGCGGCGCGACCGGCAGTTCGGCCTGGGCGTGGACTTCCGCATCCCCGACCAGCCGGTGGACGGCCGCGACGAGGTGATCGGCGGCGAGCTCCCCGGCGGCGGATCGGCCGGGGACGTGGTGCTGCGCATCATGCGCCTGGGCGCGGTGGACGCGAACGTCGTCCTGCGCGCCATCGCCGCCTCGGGCGACGTGACCATCCTCTCCCGTCCCGTCGTCCTGGCGCAGAACAACGAGGAGGCGCGGATCATGGTGGGCGACCAGCGCCCCTTCATCCAGATCTCCCGCGCGCTCCCCACGGACAACGCGGCCCGCGACCAGGTGATCCAGTACCGCGACGTGGGGACGCGGCTCACCATCCGCCCCACCATCAACCCCGACGGCTACGTGACGCTCACCGTGCTGCAGGAGGTGAGCACGGCCACGGACGTCACGCAGTTCGGCGCGCCGGTCATCAGCACGCGCGAGGCGGAGACGCGGCTGCTGGTGAAGGACGGGCACACGGTGGTGATCGGCGGGCTGATCGACCACACGCGCACCAGCACGGCGTCCGGCATCCCGCTGCTGAAGGACCTGCCGCTGGTGGGGCCGCTGTTCCGCTCGACCACGCGGCGGAACAACGTGAGCGAGCTCTTCCTCTTCCTCATCCCCCACGTCCTGTACAGCGACGAGGACGTGGACAGCGCCACCCAGCGGGTGCGCGAGCGCTCGCCGCGGCTGGAGGACGCGCTCCCCGACTCCATCCCCCTCTACTGGGACATCCGCGCGGACACGATGGCCGCGCCCCCTGCCGAGCAGCCGCGCCCGCAGGCCTCGCCGGACCGGGCCTCGGTGGATGGTGATTCGGATGATCGATGGGCGGCGCTCGCGGTGGATCGATCCGTCCGGCGGGGGAGGGGAACGGCGAGGGAGTACAGAGGAACGGAGAAAAGCCAGAGATACAGAGGAACTGCGCCTCTTCAGCTCCTCTGTATCTCTGGCCCTTCTCCGTATCTCCGTACCCTTTCGCAGTTGGGGTCGGGATGACGGCGATGCGCGCGCGCGCCGGCTTCACGCTCGTGGAGGTGATGACCGTGGTGCTGGTGATGGGGATCGTGGCCGCGGTGGCCGTCCCGGCGCTGCGTCCGCCGCGCGAGCAGAGCGCCGGCGCCGCGGCGGAGGCGCTGCGCCGGGTCTACGCCGACGCGCGCTCCGAATCGGCTGCCCGGGGCGTCCCCGTCGTCGTGGTGCTGGAGACGGCGACCGATTCGTTCGCCGTCTTCGCGGAGCCGGAGGCGGGCGTCCGCCAGGTGCTCCGCGCCGGGCGGCTCCCGCTGCCGCCCGACGGCTCCGTGCTGGGGGGACGCGATGGCCGCGCGCACGCCCGCTTCACCCCGCTGGGCCGGGCCCGCGCGGACCGCGTGACGCTGGTGGACGGCGAGGATCGCCTGCAGGTGCGGGTGGACGCGTGGACGGGAGAGGCGGACGATGCGGCGCCGTGACCGTCTGCGTGGGCGCGGCGGCTTCACCCTGCTGGAGTCCATGGTCGCGCTGGTGATCCTGGGGCTGGCGCTCACGCCGCTGCTGCACGCGGTGACGGACGGGGTGCGGGCGCAGGGGCGGCTGGGCGCGGTGCACGAGGCCGTGTCGCTGGCGGAGGCGAAGATGGCGGAGCTGGCGCTGATGCCGGTGGATTCCATTCCGCGCTACCTGGAGCCGCGCGCCGGCTGGTTCGCGGCCCCGTTCGGCGGATACCGCTGGCGCGCGCTGCTGCGCCCCGATCCCGCCAGCCCCGCGCTGGTGCGCGGCGCCGTGCTGGTGGAGTGGAAGGACGGCTCGTACTCGCTGGAGACCATCTTCCACCGCCCCGAGATGCTCCCCGACTTCGCCCCGGTGCGATGAGCGCGCGAATCCGACGTCCCGGCCCCGGGCGGCTGAAGCCGCGGCTACAACCGCGGAAAGCCCCGCAAGCTGCGCGGGGCTTCGACGGCACGGGGCCCGCCGTCGAGCCCGCGAAGTCGCGGCCTCCACGAGGTGTCCGCGAAGGCGGACCGTGCGTCGTCGTTGCGGCGAATTCATTCGTGGGTCGCGGAGCCGGAGGCGGAACTGGAGCCGTCCCGCCGTTCTCCCCCTCTCCGCTCGGGGTTTGTGCGGGGAGCGGGCCGGGGGGAGGGGCCCCGCGGGGCGCCCGCGGCTTCACCCTCGTCGAGGTGATGGTCGCCCTGCTGGTCTCCAGCCTCGTCCTGGGCGCCGCGTACGCCATCCTTGGCGCGGTGGGGGACGCGCGGACGCGTACGAGCGCGGGACGAGCGGAGGCGCTCCCCGGGCCCGCCGCCCGCGCCGCGCTGGACGGGTGGCTGCGCTCCGCCGCGGTGCTGGAGGGCGCCGGGCCGTTCGTCGGGCTGGACCGCGGCGAGTCGCTGCCGCAGGACGCGCTCTCCTTCGCCGTGGAGGACGGCGGCGCGCTGCACCCGGGGCCGCGGCGCGTCCGCGTGTGGGTGCAGCCGGGCGCCGGGCTGATGGCGGAGGTGACGCCGCTCCGGCCGCTGGAGGCCGATCCCGCGGACACGCTGCTCCTTGCCCCCGCCGCGGCCGGGCTGCAGGCGCGCTACCGGACCCGCGCCCGCGACGAGCTGGTGTGGCTGGACGCCTGGCGGAGCGCCGTGGCCATCCCCGAGGCGGTGGAGCTGACGGTGCTTCCCGCGCCCGAGGCCGCCGCCCGTGCGGACGCCGGCGGCCTGCCGCGGGTGCTGCGGATTCCGCTCCTGGTCCCCCTGCGCTGGAACCCCGATGCGAGCGATCCGACGGTTGGCGGCGGGGCGTGAGGGGTTCGCCCTCCCCGCCGTGCTCTGGGTGCTGATCGTGGCCGCGGCCCTTGCCGCCGAGCTGCACGCCGGCGTGCGCGCGGACCAGCGCGTGACGGCGAACGCGCGCGCCGCCGCCCGCGCCCGCTGGGCCGCCCGCGCCGGGATGGCGCAGGCGGTGGAGGCGCTCCGCTCCCGCATCGCGGTCACGGCCGTCGGCGGCGAGGGGCTGGCCGTGACGGACACGCTGCTGATCCCCGTCCAGCGGCTGGACGTGGACGGCGTGCAGGTGACGGCCACGGTCACCGACGCCCGCGCCCGCCTGCAGCTGAACCTGGCCACGCAGGACGAGCTGCGCGCCCTCTTCACGGCGCTGGGGTGGGAGCGGGGGCGGGCCGCCTCCCGCGCGGCGGCGGTGGCGCGGTGGCGGTCGGCGCACCTGCCGCCGTTCGAGGCGGCGCCGGACACCACGCGCATCCGCCTGCGGCCGCCGCCCGGCGCCTTCGCGGCGGTGGAGGAGCTGCGCGGGGTGCCGGGATGGACGGAGCCGGAGTACGCGGCCGCCGCGCCCTACCTGACGGTGGTGAGCGACGGGCGCATCAACCTGAACACCGCCCCGGTCCCCGTGCTGCGGACGCTGCCGGCGATCGGGCCGGACGCGGCGGAGGCCATCGTCCGGCGGCGGAGGGGCCACCCGCTCTCCACCGTCTACGACGTGGGCGAGGCGCTCCCCGCCGCCGTGCGGAACGACGCGCAGGCGGTGATGGCGGAGCTGGTCGCGCGCGCCGCGTTCGTGCCGCGCGAGGCGGAGGTCCGCGTGACGGCCGTGCCGCCCGGGGCGCCGGTGCGGGCGCGCCTCCACGCGGTGGCGGTGATGACCGGGGGGACGCGCCTTCCGGTGGTGCAGGTCGTAGAGAGATAGCCGCGGAGACCGATGTCGGAGCTTTCCCCCCGCTTTCCAGGCACGCAGCCGATGCGTGATCCGATCTTCCACGATGCGCGCACCCGCGCCGCCGCCCCCGCCCGCCGGTCGCCATCCGGGCACGGGCCGGCCGGCGCGCCCGTCGCCTTCATCGGCGAGAGCGTGCGGCTGCGCGCGGCGCTCAAGGTGGCGCGTCAGGTCTCCGACTCCACCGCCACCGTTCTCGTCCACGGTGAGAGCGGCACGGGGAAGGAGTTGCTGGCGCGCGTGATCCACCAGAGCAGCGGCCGCGCCCGCGGGCCGTTCGTGGCCGTCAACTGCGCCGCCATCCCCGAGACGCTGCTGGAGAGCGAGCTGTTCGGCCACGAGAAGGGCGCCTTCACCGGCGCCGCGGCGCGGCGGATCGGCCGCTTCGAGCGGGCCAGCGGCGGGACGCTCTTTCTGGACGAGGTGGGCGACATGAGCCCGGGGATGCAGGCCAAGATCCTCCGCGTGCTGCAGGAGGAGGAGATCGAGCGGGTGGGCGGCGACCGGCCCGTGGCGGTGGACGTGCGGGTGGTGGCGGCGACGAACCGCGACCTGGGGGTGGAGGTGGCGGCGGGGCGCTTTCGCGAGGACCTGTACTACCGCCTGGCCGTCGTGGTCGTCCACCTTCCCCCGCTGCGCGAGCGGGGGGAGGACGTGGAGCTGCTGGCGCGGCACTACGTGGAGCACTTCGCCCGCAAGCACGGCCGCGGCGTGTACGACCTGCACGACGGCACGGTGGAGCTGCTGCGCACCTATCCCTGGCCGGGCAACGTGCGCCAGCTGCGCAACGTGGTGGAGCGGGCGCTGCTGATGGCGGAGGGCCCCGTCCTCCTTCCCGAGCACCTGCCCGACGAGGTGCGCCTGGGCCAGCCGCATCCCGGCGACCGCCCGTCGCACGGCGGGCGCGACGGGCTGCTGCCTTTGCGCCAGCTGGAGGACCTGCACATCCGCCGGGCGCTGGCACTGGCGGGGGGCAACCTGGGCGCCACGGCGCACCTGCTGGGCATCCACCGCAACACCCTGCGCCAGAAGCTGCGCCGCCTCCATGGCGAAGACCCCGACGCCGACGAGTAATCCCGAACCTTCAAGAACAACGGGCTGGGGTACAGAGGAGCAGAGAACAGCCAGAGATACAGAGCCAACGGTCCTCTGTATCTCTGGCTGTTCTCTGCTTCTCTGTACATCCTCGCTGTTTTCGGGATGCAGGTCACGCCGCCGAAGGCTGGCTCCGGTGTCGGGCGGCGGGTAGATTCGCGACGTTCGATGCCCCGCATCCCATCATCCCCATCATCCCACCGGACGATCATGAGACGAATCCTCGTAGCGGCCCCGCTCGCCCTCGCGCTGGCCGCCTGCGCTCCCACGGCGGGAACGCCCGAGACCTCGTCGCCGGCCCCGTCCTCCGCCGCGGCGGACGCGCAGGAATGGCGGACGCACGAGGCGCGCGACTTCGGGATCCGCTTCCAGGCCCCGGAGGCGTGGACGGTCCGCACCGAGCCCGACCGCGACGCTCCCACGCTCACGGCCACGAGCCCCGACGGGAGCGCCCAGTTCGTGGTGATGGCGTTCGGGCCCGAGGGCGATGCCCTGGAGGATCTCCTCACCGACGGCTTCCACGAACTGGGTAGCCAGCGGACCGGTGAGGTGCGCGAGGTGGCGCTGGAGGGGATGCGCGCCTGGATGGCCGAGGGGCGCGGGGACATCCGGGGCGTGGAGACCGCGCTCTGGGTGATGGCGGCCCGGCAGCGCGAGGCCAACGAGCACTACCTGGTCTTCGCCGCCACCCCCGCCGGGCGCTGGACGCAGGACGCCGCCCTGCTCCGCCGCATGATGGAGAGCCTCGCCACGCTCTCGCCGGCCTCGTCCTTCACCGCGGCGGACGTGCGGGAATGGCGGACGCACGAGGCGCGCGACTTCGGCATCCGCTTCCAGGCCCCGGAGGCGTGGACGGTCCGCACCGCCCCCGACCGCGACCCTCCCACGCTCATGGCCGCGAGCCCCGACGGGAGCGCCCGCTTCGGGGTGATGGCGTTCGGGCCCCAGGACGATGCCCTGGAAGATCTCCTCACCGACGCCTTCGACGAGCTGAGGAGCGAGCGGACCGGCGAGGCGCGCGAGGTGGCGCTGGAGGGGATGCGCGCCTGGATGGCCGAGGGGCGCGGGAACATCCGGGGCGTGGAGACCGCGCTCTGGGTGATGGCGGCCCGGCGGCGCGAGGCCAACGAGCACTACCTGGTCTTCGCCGCCACCCCCGCCGGGCGCTGGGCGCAGGACGCCGCCCCGCTCCGCCGCATGATGGAGAGCGTCGCCACCCTCCAGCGCTGACGCCGCTCTCGCGCGGCGGAGCCTGCCGGCGAACCCCGCCGTCCGCCCCCGCCGTGGCGATCCGGCGGCGCACCGCGGGCACGACGGCCTGCTTCCCCGGCGCGAGCTGGAGCACCTGCACGTTCGCCGCACGCGGCGCTGGCGGGGGGCGACCTGGGCGCCACGGCGCACCTGCCGGGCATCCACCGCAACACCCTGCGCCAGAAGCTGCGCCGCCTGCACGGCGAAGACCCGACGACTGAACCGCTTTTTGCACGCAGAGCAGCAGAGGAGCAGAAGACGATCGATGTCCTCTGCTGCTCTGCTGCTCTGCTGCTCTGCTGCTCTGCTGCTCTGCTGCTCTGCGTGAGTGCCGTTCAGGTGCGATGCGCAGACGCCGGCTCTCTGCACAGAATCCGATCCGCAGGCCCACTCCCATGCACAGGGGATGTGCACCCGGAAATGGGTGTTTGCATCCCGGCAATCCGCCAACTCTCTGCTGCCTATCATTTTCAGCAGTTTTTCTGGATTTGGAGCGTGCGTTGCCTTTCCTCTCCTGGCCCCTGCCGATCTCGCGATGTGGGGGATACCACCCGGAGCGCAGGGGGGACGCATGGGATGGAACGTGTCAGGCCGCCGGCGGCTCGCGTTCGGAGCGGCGGCGATGCTGCTGGGCGCGGGCGAGCTGCGAGCGCAGTGCGAGCGGACCTTCGTGGCCAACGTGGTGGCCATCGAGCAGTTCGTCTGGTACAACCGGCTGGGCGCGCACGAGCCCAACCAGCTGATGTACGTGCTGGAGCAGGACCTGGTCAAAGACAGCACCGGCGCCCCGCCCACCTGGAGCACCCACCAGCTGCGCAAGGGCAAGCGCCCGCGCCCCCTGGTGCTGCGCGTCACCGCGGGAAGCTGCCTGAAGATCAACTTCAGGAACTGGCTCTCCGCCACCGGCGGCGAGCTGGGAACGCGGGCCGCGTCCGTGCACGTCACCGGGATGCAGCTGGTGACCGCCGGCAGCGACGGCAGCAACGTGGGGCTCAACGCCACCAGCCTGGTGGAGCCGGGACAGAGCCGCAGCTACACCCTCTTCGCCGAGCGCGAGGGGACGTTCCTGATGTACAGCACCGCCCAGACCACGGGCGGCCAGGGCAACGGCGGGCAGATCGCCCAGGGGCTCTTCGGCGCGGTGAACGTGGAGCCCGCGGGGGCGGAGTTCTACCGCAGCCAGGTGACGCGCGAGGACCTGGACCTGGCCACGCGCGGCCTCACCGCCTCCAACCATCCCATCATCAACTACGATACGCTCTACCCGACCTGGCACGCGCTCGCCGGGCGTCCCATCCTGCGGATGACCAGGGGCGACACCATCGTCCACGGCGACCTGAACGCCATCATCACGGGGCCGGACCGCGGCAACTTCGCGGCGACCGCCTATCCCAATCCGAATGTCCAGGTCTACAACCACATCACCGCGGACAGCCGCCTCAAGCCGTTCCGCGAGTTCACCGTCATCTTTCACGACGAGGCGGGGCTGGTCCAGGCCTTCGACAGCATCTTCGACAGCGATCGGTTCGAGTACACCCTGCACGGCGGGCGCGACGCCTTCGCCGTGAACTACGGCACCGGCGGCATCGGCGCGGAGATCCTGGCCAACCGCTTTCGCCTGGGACCCATGGCGAACTGCAACGAGTGCAAGTTCGAGGAGTTCTTCCTTTCCTCCTGGGTGGTGGGCGACCCGGCGATGGTGGTGGACACCCCCGCCGCGGCGAACTTCTCCCCCGGCAACCCGCCGCCGCCGGGGCCGCGCGCCACCCTGGTGCGCTACCCCGACGACCCGTCCAACGTCTTCCACAGCTACCTGAACGACCACGTGAAGATCCGGAACCTTCACGCCGGCCCCAAGGAGCACCACGTCTTCCACCTGCACGCCCACCAGTGGCTGCACACCCCCAACAGCGACGGCAGCAACTACAACGACTCGCAGGCCATCGGCCCGGGCGCGGGCTACACGTACGAGATCACCTACGGGGGCGGGGGGAACCGCAACGACACGCCGGGCGACGCCATCCTGCACTGCCACTTCTATCCCCACTTCGCGCAGGGGATGTGGGGGCTGTGGCGGGTGCACGACGTCTTCGAGCGGGGGACGGTGCTGGATGCCAACGGCCGCCCCGCGGCGGGCTCGCGCGCGCTGCCGGACGGCGAGATCGCCACGGGAACGCCGATCCCCGCCGTCGTCCCGCTCCCCACCTACGCGCTGGCGCCGCGGCCCAACGCCAACCGCCCCGGCTACCCGTTCTACATCCCCGGCGTGGCGGGGCACCGGCCGCCCAAGCCGCCGCTGGACACCCGCTTCGACGGCGGGCTGCCGCGCCACGTGGTCACCGGCGGCGCGGCCAGCTTTCCCGCGCTGAACACGCTGGACTTCAGCAAGCACGACGACTCGCTGCAGGTGGTCTGGCTCCCCGAGACGGGGACCGCGGACGAGCTGAACGCCATGGCCTACCACGAGAACGACGGGTTCAACACCCCCGTCGCGGACGTGTGGACCAGCAACGCGCGCTTTCACCTGAACGGGCTGCCGCGCCAGCCGGGCGCCCCCTTCGCGGACCCCTGCGGCGTGCGCGGGGAGCCGATGGGCGTCGCCGACAGCGTCAAGGCGGCGGCGTTCCAGCTGGACACCATCTGGTTCAACAAGGCGCGCTGGTTCTTTACCCAGCACCGCATGTTCGGCCTGTGGAGCGACGTAGCCTCCTTCCGGAACGGAACCCGCGCCCCGGAGCCGCTCTTCTTCCGGGTGCGCGACAACACCTGCCTCACCTACCACCTGGTGAACCTGATCCCGGAGGAGTACGAGCAGGACGACTTCCAGGTGCATACGCCCACGGACGTGGTCGGCCAGCACATCCACCTGGTCAAGTTCGACGTCACCTCGAGCGACGGCGCCGCCAACGGCTTCAACTACGAGGACGGCTCGCTCTCGCCGGGCGACGTGCGCAACCGCATCGTGGCCATCCGCCGCGCCAACGGGTGCGCGTCCGGCTACTACCAGATGCCCGACTGCCCCGGGCCGGCGCAGGCGCATCCGGCTTTCGGCAACGGCCCGGAGGGGGCCTGGAAGGGGGCGCAGGAGACGCTGCAGCGGTGGTGGGTGGATCCCGTGCTGCGCGGCGGCGGGCGCACCTCGCCGCTGGGGGCCGTGTTCACGCACGACCACTTCGGGCCGTCGACGCACCAGCAGGCGGGGCTGTACGCGGCCCTCATCCCCGAGGACACGGGCACCACCTGGCGCGACCCGGAGACGGGGACGGTGTTCGGCACGCGGCCGGACGGCGGCCCCACCAGCTGGCGCGCGGACATCCTGTACGCCGACACGTCGAAGTCCTTCCGCGAGTTCAACCTGCAGGTCGCCGACTTCGCGCTGGCGTACGGGGCGGAGGGGTTCCGCGGCAGCATCGGGCGCATTCCGCCCATCAACCCGCCGGGCAAGGACGAGGTGGGGCTGCCGCACCTGCTGCGCCCGCCCTTCGCCAGGAACGGCGGGCCGCCGGGGGCGTGCCCCAACGACAGCCTGCCGGCCTGCCCGGAGCTCATCTCCGCCGACGACCCGGGGACGATGCTGGTGAACTACCGCAACGAGCCCCTGGCCATGCGCATCCGCGACCCGGCCGACAACAAGCACGCGAACGGGCTGGCGGGCGACCTGTCCTTCGCGTTCTCGTCCAAGCGCGACCGCGCCGACGCGCGGTTCCACCAGATGGGGCCGTACGCGGCGCCTCCCGGCGTGCTGGCGCGCGACCCCTTCACCCCGCTGCTGCGCGTGTACGAGGACGACCGGGTGCGGGTGAACGTGCTGGTGGGCGCGCACGAGGAGGGACACAACTTCGGCATTCGCGGCACCCGCTGGCTCTTCGAGCCGCTGGACCCCAGCTCCGGGTGGCGCGGCAGCCAGATGGCGGCCATCTCCGAGTACTTCGGCTTCCGGCTGACCCCCATGCTCGGCGACACGCTGGAGAAGCGGTCGGACTTCGTGTACGAGAGCGCGGCCACCGACGACCGCTGGAACGGCGCCTGGGGGCTGGTGCGGGTGTACCGCACCCGGCAGCGGACGCTGTGCGTGCTGAACGTGGGGCCCTGCCCCCGCCTGGAGGCGGCGTCGTCGTCCGCGGCGCTCAGCGCGCGGGTGGCGCAGGAGGTGGCGAAGGAGGTCCCGCAGGACGACGCGGAGCGGATCGCGGCGGACGACACCGACGCGGCCGAGGCGCTGTCGCTGACCGCCGCCCGCGCCGAGGCCGCGCGCCCGGACAGCGTGCGGGCGGCGCTGGACGGCGCCCCCGCCAGCCCCGACCCGGAGGACGATTCGGCGTGGCGCGGGAGCCTGGCCACGCTGGAGAGCCAGGAGGCCCTGGACCCGCGCTTCGCCGTCTCCACCGCGGTCGCGGCGTCTCCGTCCACCACCGCGTGGAGCGCCGCCGACAGCGTGGACGGCGGATACGGCAACCAGCCCCGCGGCGGGTTCGACTACGACCAGTTCGAGTACACCTTCGCCGACAGCACCGAGCGGGTGACCACCTCCGTCACCCCGCCCGCCCGCTTCGGGCTGGCGTCCGCCGGGGTGCTGAGCTACGCGCAGGAGCCGGAAGGCGTTCCCGGCGAGTACGAGATGGCGGGGCCCAAGTGGACGGGCACCGGCCGCGGGCGCGGCTTCGACGGGGTGTGCCCGCGCGTGGCGCCGGTGCGCTTCTACGACGTGACGGCCATCCAGGCGTCGCGCCTGCCCGGCGGCAGGCTGGTGTACAACAGCCGCACCGCGAACGGCGGCCCGCTGGTGGACTCGGCCGCCATCCTGTACGTCCTCACCTCCGACCTGCGCCGGGGGCTGCTCACCAGCCAGCCGGACCCGCTGGTGCTGCGCGCCAGCGCCGGCGAGTGCGTGCTGGTGCGGCTGCGCAACCGCCTGAACAACCCGCTGCCGGACCCCAGGGGGTGGAACACCCTGCCCCCCATCGTGGACCAGTTCAACGCCAACCAGGTGCGCCCGTCCTGGCGGGTGGGGCTGCACCCGCAGCTGCTCGCCTACCACGTGCACCGCTCCGGCGGCTCCGCGGTGGGGCTCAACCACCACACCACCGTGCCGCCGGACGAGTGGCGCTGGTACGTCTGGTACGCCGGCGACCTGCGCACCGTCGACGGCGGCTTCCGCGCCACGCCGGTCGAGTTCGGCGCCGTGAACCTGCTGTCGTCGGACCCCATCGAGCACGCCAGCAAGGGGGCCATCGGGGCGCTGGTGGTGGAGCCGCGGCGCTCCACCTGGCAGCTGGACCCGGGGAGCAGGGTGCGGGCGACCATCTCCACCCCCGACAGCACCTTCCGCGAGCTGGTGGCGCTCTGGCAGGACGACCTGAACCTGCAGTTCGGCAGCAGCGTCACGCTGCGGCGCTACGACTGCGACCCGGACGAGCGGATGACGGAGGACGAGACCTCCGTCTGCCAGGCGACGAACGGCGCGGGGACGGTGAGCTTCGCGGCCGGCGACCCGGTGCCCAACCTGGCGGAGGCGGAGGATCCCGAGGATTCGGGCCAGAAGGCGCTCGACTACCGCACCGAGCCGATGTGGCTGCGGATGGGGTTCGCCCCCAACGCCGAGCTGGGGCTCACCCGCCGCTTCGACTTCCGCGCCTCGCTGACGGACGCGCTGGTGGGCGGCCGCCCGCAGACGCCGGTGCTGGAGGCGTGGAAGGGCGAGGCCGTGCGCTTCCGCATCCTGCAGTCCGGCGGGCACGCGCGGAACCACGTCTTCAACCTGCACGGCCACGTCTGGGAAGAGGAGCCGTACGAGGGCCGTTCGCTGCGGCTGGGCTCCAATCCCTTCACCGAGTGGAAGGGCGCGCGCGACGGGCACGGGCCCGGCAACCACCACGACATCCTGCTGCGCAACGGCGCGGGCGGGCGGTACACGCGCGCTATCGAGTACCTGTTCCGCGACCAGGCCTCGTTCCTCTTCGACGGCGGCATCTGGGGCATTCTTTCGGTCAAGAACCCCAACACCGTGCAGCAGCAGTCGGCCCCCGCCTGCACCGTGAACGCCACGACCGGCGAGACCACCTGCACGTCGAACTGAACTGGTTCACGCGGAGAAGCAGAGGTGCGGAGAAGCAGAGGAGTGATCGCCGCTCCTCCGTCTCTCCGCCCCTCTGCTGCTCTGCTGCTCTGCGTGAACCTCTTCCGGGGTACGCCGGAGGCCAGCGTCCGAACGACACAGATCCTGTGCCCGCGGCATCCGGCGATGCACAGAGGATGTGCACCTGGAAACATGTGTTTCCAGCGGAGATCCACTGCATCTGGTTGCGGCTCCTGCACTTCGGCGCATCTGCAGGAGCGGGAACGTGCGTTGCCCTGGGGTCCTCCGCTCTGCGCGCGCAGGCACCGGGGTGGGCGTGCGCGCGGGAAGGATCCCTCACCCTCAGATGCAGGGGGACGTACTCATGAACCGCAGTGGAGGAGGACGCCCCCCGGGCCGGCTCGTGCGGCCCGGGGCGGCGGCGGTGGCGGCGGCACTGCTGGCGGCGGCGGACCTGGCCGCCCAGTGCAACCGGACGTTCGTGGCCAACGTGGTCGCGATCGAGCAGTTCGTCTGGTACAACCGGCTGGGCGCGCACGAGCCCGACCAGCTGATGTACGTGCTGGAGCAGGACCTGGTCTCCAGCAGCGGGGGAGCTCCCAGCTGGAGCGACCACAAGCTGCGCCCGGGAAAGCGCCCGCGCCCCCTGG
Source organism: Longimicrobium sp. (assembly GCA_036260235.1). GTDB lineage: Bacteria > Gemmatimonadota > Gemmatimonadetes > Longimicrobiales > Longimicrobiaceae > Longimicrobium. Next base: position 7,161 of record DATAAG010000246.1, on the reverse strand, counting down.
TGCTGCGCGTGACCGCCGGCAGCTGCCTGCAGGTCAAGTTCAGGAACTGGCTCAATTCCGCCGGCGGGCTGGGTACCAACGCCGCCTCGGTGCACGTCGTCGGCATGCAGCTGGTGAACGACATCACGGACGACGGGAGCCACGTGGGGGTGAACCCCACCAGCCTGGTGGAGCCGGGCAGCGACGCCACCTACACCCTCTTCGCCGAGCGCGAGGGGACGTTCCTGATGTACAGCACCGCGCAGACCACCGGCGCGGACGGCGACGGCGGGCAGATCGCCAAGGGGCTTTTCGGCGCGGTGAACGTGGAGCCCGCGGGGGCGGAGTTCTACCGCAGCCAGCTGAGCCGCCAGGACATGGACCTGGCGACGCGGGGCCTCACCACCTCTAACCACCCGATCATCAACTACGACACGCTCTACCCGTCCAGCCATCCGCTGGCCGGGCGCCCCGTCGTGCGGATGACCAAGGGCGACACCATCGTCCACGGCGACCTGAACGCCATCATCACGGGCCCCAACCGCGGCAACTTCGCGGCGGCGGCGTACCCCAACCCCAACGTCCAGGTCTACAACCACATCGCCGCGGACAGCCGGCTCAAGCCGTTCCGCGAGTTCACCGTCATCTTCCACGACGAGGTGGGGCTGGTCCAGGCCTTCGACTCCATCTTCGACGACCCGCAGTTCGAGTACACCCTGCACGGCGGGCGCGACGCCTTCGCCGTCAACTACGGCACCGGCGGCATCGGGGCGGAGATCCTGGCCAACCGCTTCCGCCTGGGGCCCATGTGGGACTGCAACGAGTGCAAGTTCGAGGAGTTCTTCCTCTCCTCCTGGGTGGTGGGCGACCCCGCCATGGTGGTGGACCAGCCGGCCGCGGCGAGCTTCTCGCCGAACAACCCGCCGCCCCCGGGGCCGCGGGCCACCCTGGTGCGCTACCCGGACGACCCCTCCAACGTCTTCCACAGCTACCTGAACGACCACGTGAAGATCCGGAACCTTCACGCCGGTCCCAAGGAGCACCACGTCTTCCACCTGCACGCCCACCAGTGGCTGCACACCCCCAACAGCGACGGCAGCAACTACCACGACTCGCAGGCCATTGGCCCCGGCGCGGGCTACACCTACGAGATCACGTACGGCGGCGGGGGGAACCGCAACGACACGCCGGGCGACGCCATCCTGCACTGCCACTTCTATCCCCACTTCGCGCAGGGGATGTGGGGGCTGTGGCGGGTGCACGACGTCTTCGAGCGGGGGACGGTGCTGGACGGCAACGGCCGCCCCGCGGCGGGCTCGCGCGCGCTGCCGGACGGCGAGATCGCCACGGGGACGCCGATCCCCGCCGTGGTTCCCATGCCCACCTACGCCATGGCGCCGCTCCCCACGCCCACGCACCCGGGGTACCCGTTCTTCATCCCCGGCGTGGCGGGGCACCGGCCGCCCAAGCCGCCGCTGGACACCCGCTTCGACGGCGGGCTGCCGCGGCACGTGGTGTTCGACGGCGTCGCGGTGTTCCCGCCCCTGAACACGCGCGACTTCAGCAAGCGCGACTCCACCCTGGGGGTGAACTGGCTCCCGGAGGCGGGCACGGCGCTGGAGCAGAACGCCATGGCCTTCCACGAGGCGCTGGGCTACACCACGCCGGTGGCGGGCCAGTGGACCAGCACCTCGCTCTTCCACACCAACGGGCTGCCGCGCCGGCCCGGCGCGCCCTTCGCGGACCCCTGCGGCCAGCGCGGCCAGGCGATGGGCACGCCCGACAGCATCAAGGCCGCGGCGATCCAGCTGGACACCATCTGGTTCAACAAGGCGAACTGGTTCTTCACCCAGCACCGGATGTTCGGGCTGTGGAGCGACGTCAACTCGTTCCTCAGCGGGGCGCGCGCCCCGGAGCCGCTCTTCTTCCGGGTGCACGACAACACCTGCCTCACCTACCACCTGGTGAACCTCATCCCGGACGAGTACGACCAGGACGACTTCCAGGTGCAGACGCCCACCGACGTCATCGGCCAGCACATCCACCTGGTCAAGTTCGACGTCACCGCGTCGGACGGCGCCGCCAACGGCTTCAACTACGAGGACGGCTCGCTGGCGCCGCTGGACGTGCAGCACCGCATCGAGGCCATCCGCAGGTTCAACAACTGCGCGCCGGGCGTCATCAGTCCGCCCAACTGTCCGGGGCCGGCCAAGCCGCACCCGTTCTTCGGGTCCGGGCCCAACGGCGAGTGGAACGGGGCGCAGGAGACGCTGCAGCGGTGGTGGGTGGACCCGGTGCTGCGCGGCAACGGGCGCACCTCGCCGCTGGGGACGGTGTTCACGCACGACCACTTCGGCCCGTCCACCCACCAGCAGGTGGGGCTGTACGCGGGGCTGATCCCCGAGGACCGCGGCACCACCTGGCGCGACCCGGAGACGGGGACGGTGTTCGGCACGCGGGCGGACGGCGGGCCCACCAGCTGGCGGGCGGACATCCTGTACCCGGCCGACACGGCGAAGTCGTTCCGCGAGTTCAACCTGCAGATCGCCGACTTCACCCTGGCGTACGGGGCGGAGGGGTTCCGCGGCAGCATCGGCCGCATCCCGCCCATCAACCCGCCGGGAAAGGACGAGGTGGGGCTCCCCAACCTGCTGCGGCCGCCGTTCGTGCGTAACGGCGGGCCCCCGGGGCTGTGCCCCAACGGGATCGACACGCCGCCGTGCCCCGAGATCATCGCGGCGGACGATCCCGGGACGATGACCGTCAACTACCGCAACGAGCCGCTGGCCCTGCGCATCCGCACCACGACCAACACCCACGCCACGGGGACGGCGGGCGACCTGTCGTACGCCTTCTCGTCGCAGCGCAGCCGCTCCGACGGCCGCTTCAACAACTTCGGCCCGTATGGGCAGCGGCCGGGCGAGCTCACCCGCGACCCCTTCACGCCCCTGTTGCGGGTGTACGAGGACGACCGCGTGCGGGTGAACCTGCTGGTGGGGGCGCACGAGGAGGGGCACAACGTCAACATCCGCGGCACCCGCTGGCTGTTCGAGCCGCAGGATGCGAACTCCGGGTGGCGCAACAGCCAGATGGCGGCGATCTCCGAGTACCACCGCTTCTTCCTGACGCCGCTCATCGGCAACCCGCACGAGCGCATCTCCGACTTCCTGTACGAGAGCGCGGCGACCGACGACCGCTGGAACGGCACCTGGGGACTGCTGCGGATGTACCGCACCCGCCAGCGCAACCTGTGCCGGGTGAACGCGTCCACCTGCCCCGAGGGGAGCGGCGGCGGGTCGGGGACGTCGACGACGATGGCGGCGGCGGTCAACCCGCTGGAGCCGTCGCCGTCGCCGGGGACGGACACCGACGCCCAGATCATCGCGGGGGACGACACGGGCGAGCCGCAGTCGCTCTCGCTCGCGTCGGAGCAGTCGAAGCTCGCGGGGACGGAGGCCACGATGGACGGGTACGCCACGCTGGACTCCAAGTCGGCGGAGCCGCATCCCGCCGACACCACCAGCTGGAGGGGCGACCTGTCCACGCTGGAGGGCGAGGAGTCCAAAGACCCGCTCTTCGCGCAGACCACCACCACCACCACCAGCTCCGCGAGCGCTGACGAATCGTCGACCTCCGCGGCGGTGATCGCGCCCACGGACGGGTGGACCGCCTCCGACAGCATCAAGGGCGGCTACGGCAACCGCCCGGTGGGCGGGTTCGACTACGACCAGTTCGAGTACGAGCCGGCCACCTCCACCGAAACGGTCACCACCTCCGAGCCGCCGCCGCTCAGGTTCAGCCTGGCGCTCACGTCGACCGTCAACTCCATCGCGCAGCCCACCGGCGCGGCCGGCGAGTACGAGGTGGACGGCCAGAAGTGGACCGGCACGGGGACCAACCGCGGGTTCGTGGGCGTGTGCCCGCGGGTGGCGCCGGTGCGGTTCTACGACGTGACGGCCATCGACGCCAGGTCGCGGCTTCCGGGGGGCAAGCTGGTGTACAACACGCGCACGGCCAACGGAGGGCCGCTGGTGGACACCGCGGCGATCCTGTACGTGTTCACCTCGGACCTGCGGCGCGGGCTGCTCACCCCCACGCCCGATCCGCTCACGCTGCGCGCGGTGGCCGGCGAGTGCATCCTGGTGCGGCTGCGCAACCGGCTGAACACGCCGCTGCTGGACCCGGCGGGGTGGAACACCCTTCCCATGGTCGTGGACCTGTTCAACACCAACCAGGTCCGTCCCTCGGCCCGGGTGGGGCTTCACCCGCAGCTGGTGGCCTACGACGCCCAGCGCGCCGACGGCTCGGAGGTGGGCATCAACACCAACACCACCGTGGCGCCCGGCCAGTGGCGGTGGTTCATGTGGTACGCCGGCGACGTGCGGACGGTGAACGGCCGCAAGTTCCGCGCGACGCCCATCGAGTTCGGCGCCACCAACCTGATGTCGTCGGACCCGCTGGAGCATGCCAGCAAGGGGGCGATCGGCGCGCTGGTGATCGAGCCGCGGCGCTCCACCTGGACGCTGGACCCGGGAAGGTACGTCAGCGCCACCGTGGCCACGCCGGACAGTTCGTTCCGCGAGCTGGTGCTGCAGTGGCAGAACGACCTGAACCTCCAGTTCGGCAGCGCGGTCACGCTCCCGCGGTTCGACTGCGACCCGCACGAGCCGATGGAGGAGGAAGAGGAGAAGGTGTGCGAGGAGATGGGCGGCGAGGGGACGGTGAGCTTCGCGCGGGGCGACCCCATCCCCAACCTGGCCGAAGCGGAGGACCCGGAGGACTCCGGGCAGAAGGCGGTGGACTACCGCACGGAGCCCATGTGGTTCCGGCTGGGGTTTGCGCCCAACGCGGAGCTCGGGTTCACGCGCAGCTTCGACTTCCGCAACTCGCTGGCGGACGTCCAGGTGGGCGACCGCCCCCAGACACCCATCCTGTACGCGGCGCCGGGCGCGGCGGTGCGCTTCCGCCTGCTGGAGCCGGGCGGGCACGCGCGCAACAGCGTGTTCAACCTGCACGGCCACATCTGGGAGGAGCTGCCGTACGAGGGCGGGTCCATCCGGCTGGGCTCGTACCCGTTCAGCGAGTGGAAGGGTGCGCGTGACGGGCACGGGCCCGGCAACCACCACGACATCCTCCTGCGCAACGGCGCGGGCGGCCGGTTCCGCATCACCGGCGAATACCTGTACCGCGACCAGTCGTCGTTCCTGTTCGACGGCGGCATCTGGGGCCTCCTGAGCGTCACGGAGGACGCGAAGTCGCTCGGGGACCTGGCGCCGGCGTCCACCGGCGGCAACTGCACCGTCGACGCGACCACCGGCGAGACGGTCTGCTCGCAGTAGGCCCGTCACGCCGTCCACCCTTCACCCGGCCCGCGGCCCTCCCGCCGCGGGCCGGCTTCCTTTTGCCTCGCACGGAGCCAGCGCGGAGCTGAACGGATTGTCACGCGGAGCAGCGGAGGAAGCTCTCGGTTCCTCTGCAACTCTGCTGCTCCGCTGCTCCGCGTGAGATGCTTTTCTTCTCTGAGAGGCGCGTGAGGCCGTTGACCCGCGTGCCCGCTCCGTGCAAACTGTGTTTCACCCCGACACCCCACCACCCCCTCACCCCGCCACCCGTGCTCTCCACGCTCATCGTCGTCTTCGTCCTCACCTCGTTCGTCGGGGTAGAGATCATCAGCAAGGTGCCGCAGACGCTGCACACGCCGCTGATGTCCGGCTCCAACGCCATCAGCGGCATCACCATCGTGGGCGCGCTGGTGGTCGCCGGGATGGTGGATGCGCCCGCGGCCCGCTGGCTGGGCTTCGCGGCGCTGGTGATGGCCACCATCAACGTGGTGGGCGGCTTCCTGGTCACCGACCGCATGCTGCAGATGTTCCGCCGCGAGGCGCGCCCCGTGGCGCCTGCGGCCGACGCGCCGGCGCTGCCGCCCGGCGGGAACGGCGGGAGGCCCTGATGGAGACGCTCATCACCTACGCATACCTGCTGGCGGCGGCGCTCTTCATCATCGGCATCAAGCGGCTCAACTCGCCCTCCACCGCGCGGCGCGGCAACCAGCTCGCTGCCGTGGGGATGCTGATCGCCATCCTGGCCACCCTCGTCAGCCAGCGCATCCTGTCGCCGGAGATGATCATCGGCGGCGTGGCCGTGGGGACGCTGCTGGGGTGGCTGCTGGCCACGCGGGTGCAGATGACGCAGATGCCGGAGATGGTGGCCGCGCTCAACGGCCTGGGCGGCGGCGCCAGCGTGCTGGTCGCGTGGGCGGAGGTGAGCCGCTACCTGGCCGCCCAGCGCGAGGGCTTCGCCGGCGCCGCCTTCGCGCGCCACGGGCTGGAGCCGCTGGACGCCACGCTGGTGGTCACCGTGCTGCTGAGCGTGCTGATCGGCGCCGTCACCTTCTCCGGCAGCTTGGTGGCGTACGGCAAGCTGAACGGCAGGATCAGCGGCAACCCGGTCTCCTTCCCCGGGATGCGGGCGCTGACGGGGCTGCTGGGGGTGGCGGCCGTGGCCGCCTTCGCGTACCCGCTGGTGATGCTGCGCGACTCCGCCTACCACGCCGAGCACCTGTCGCTGGCCGTGTGGGTGATCGTCGCCGCCGCGCTGCTGCTGGGGATCCTGCTGGTGATCCCCATCGGCGGCGCCGACATGCCGGTCGTGGTGGCGCTGCTGAACTCGTACTCCGGCCTGGCCGCCGCGGCCACGGGGTTCGTGCTGGAGAACTACGCGCTCATCGTGAGCGGCGCGCTGGTGGGCGCCTCGGGGATCATCCTGAGCAAGATCATGTGCGAGGCGATGAACCGCTCGCTGCTGAACGTGCTGGTGGGCGGGTTCGGCGGGGGCGCGGCGGAGGGTGGGGCACGGTCGGCCGCCGGGCTGAGCGTGCGCACCATCGCCCCGGACGACGCGGCGGTGCTCCTCTCGTTCGCCAACGAGGTGATCGTGGTGCCGGGGTACGGGCTGGCGGTGGCGCAGGCGCAGCACGCCGTGCGCGAGCTGGCGGACCTGCTGCAGGCGCGCGGCGCGAACGTGAGCTACGCGATGCACCCGGTCGCCGGGCGGATGCCGGGGCACATGAACGTGCTGCTGGCGGAGGCGAACGTGCCGTACGACCGGCTGTACGACCTGGAGGAGATCAACGACCGCTTCGACCAGGCGGACGTGGTGCTGGTGATCGGCGCCAACGACGTG
>DATAAG010000245.1:0-10745 GCA_036260235.1 Longimicrobium sp. | reverse complement strand
CCCGCGGCGAGGATGCCGCGGGGCCGGTGCTCTTCCATCGACCCACCATTGCCGAACCCGGCCTCGACGCATGTCCTGGCCGCTCCGGACCAAGGGCGTGACGCCGGCTGCGTCATTGCCGCGGGCGATTCGGCACGAAGGTGGTGACGAACGCGGAATCCTGGAGCTGCCGGAGCAGCGCCTCGACGTCCGGGGATCCCTCCGGGTCGTCCGTCAACGGGCGGCGAAGCTCCTGGGCGAACACCTGGCCCGAGATGAGGCCGCCGGAGCTCTGCTGCGAGGTGTGGATCTGCAGGACCGCAATCAGCAGGACCAGGCCCACGCCACCGGAAACACTGAGCAGGTTGCGCATCTTACACCCTCCAATGATGGGTTACCGCTACGTAATCGCGCGCCGGGGTGCGCAAGCCCGGGGCCCTGGAGGTGGCGCGTGCTCAAGTTGCTTGTTCGCAGGAGTTTGCCTGATTTCGGGGTTCCGGGCTGCAGTCCGATGTGGGGCATCCAGGTCCCGCGACCTGTAGCGTGAATGTCGCATCCGGAGCGTTGTTGAATCGAACGCAGTCGTTGGTTCGACAGGTGTAGAATCTCCTGGCCGCCGCTCGTCCCCGGCCGCTCGCCGCTCGTCCCGGGGAACACGCGGCGGGTCCCAGCCTCCTCCCCGGCACCGGGGGCACCACCCGAGATTTCGCCAGCCATCCACCCGACCCACAGGTGCCGACATGATCCGCCACTCCGCCCGTCTTCTGCTGGCCGTCCTCGCGAGCACCGCCGCCGTGGAGCCCGCCACGGCCCAGCAGTCCGCTCCGCCGCCGCTGCACGAGGAGGGCGTCGCGCTCGACGTGGGACGCGGGCGGCTGGTGCTGTTCGGCGGGACGCGGGCGGAGGGCGAGAGCTACGTGAACGTCGGCGATACCTGGGAATGGGACGGCTCCGGCTGGCGGCTCGCCGTCCCCGCCGGGGACGGGCCGGGCGCGCGGACCGTGGCGACGATGGCGTACGATCCCGGGCGACGCTCCGTGACGATGTACGGCGGCGCATCGGGTGATTGGGAAACGGGCGAGATCCAGCTGCTGCGCGACGTGTGGACGTACGACGGCACACGCTGGGTGCGCGGGCCCGACGGGCCGGAGTCGTGGAACGCGCGCCTGGTCTACGACAGCCGCCGGGGCGAGATGCTGCTGGCCGGCATCGCGGGGCCGTGGGTGGACGGCGACGGTCCGTTCCGCGTGAGCCTGTGGCGGCGTCTGGGGGACGGCTGGGTGTTCGCGGACTCGTCGGGGCCGCGCATCAGCAGCACGCTGCGGCCGGCGTTCGACGCGCGCCGCGGGGTGCTGGTGCTGCCGGTGATGGAAGGGCCGGACGCCGGCGTGTGGGAGTGGGACGGCGGGCGGTGGCGCCACGTCCAGGTGACGGACGGGCCGCGGCCGCGCGGCCGCTTCATCGTTGCGTATGACGAGCGCGCGGGGGGCGTGATGCTCTTCGGCGGGGTGGCGGGCCCGCCGCCGGAGTCGTTCGACGACCTGTGGAGGTGGGATGGAACCCGCTGGACCGCCGTGCCCGCGACCGGCGCGGCCGCCCCCGCTCCTCGCAGCGACGGCACGCTCGTCTACGATCCCGCCTCCAGGCGGCTCCTCCTGGTGGGCGGCATCGCCAACGACGACACCATGTTCCGCGAGGTGTGGACCCTCGACGCGTCGGGGTGGCGCAAGGTGCACTAACCCACAAGCGCGGTGAAGGGCTGTGGCGCTGCCACACCATGTCAGCCGCATGGAGGCGTACCCGCGCGAACTCCGCATCCCACGGCCATTGGCGAGGTGAAGAAGCGATCCTGAAGGCTCCGCCCGCGCCGAGCACATCCGCCACGCGGCCGCGGCGCACCGCTGATCCCGAGCGCCTGGCGGAAGACGACCGGCCCCGCGACGACTGCCGCGGGCCGCGCTTGTTCTAGCACCACACACACGCTTTCGCACGAACAGAACGCTCCTGTTGACTTTATCGATGCGTCAGTGCATGAGTAATTCAATGATGGATGAGGTGAACCGCCGCATGGGTGCGCCCGATGCGTAGAACCTCCATCCTGCTCGCCGCGACGTGCGTTGCGTGCGCCGAACATGACAATCCCTCTCCGCCTGACCAGTTCGCGGCGCCAGGGTGCGATGGGGCGGCGTCCGGCTCACTGGTGCTTTCTCCTGAGCTTCCGCCGCGCCGCGAGGCCACCGCCATTCCGGCCTCCTTGGTGGCGTTGTCGCCCGACTCGCTTCTCACGGTCGACGGAAAGTCTGCAGGAGTAAGCCTGTACCTCCGGAACGGGCCAAGCCCGGTGCCGATCGCTGCCCCAGAGCCGCTGTACGTGCTCGCTCGCGTACGTGAGGAGGTATTGGCGGCGGGGGCGGGGACGATTTACCGCGTGCGTCCCGACTTGAAGACCGTGGAGGCGCTCACCGACGTGCCCCTGCGTACCGGGTCCATCATCAGCCTGGCCGGTGACGAGAGCGCCCTGTGGGTTTCCACCGGTAGTTCGTCGTCCTCTTCGGCCGAACTGCTCGGCTCCTCGTGGGATTCGCCGCACCTGTGGGCCCGGCGTCGGTTGGCGGGCCCCGTACGGCTCGAAGCCCTGGGGAACGGGCGAGTTGCGGCAGCGACGATCGCCGCGCCTCATCGTCTCTCGATCTTCGACACGGCGCTGCGTCTGCGGGAAGCACTCACTCCCCCTGCGCGGCGCCGCATGCTGGTCCGGGCCCCCGCCGCGGCTTTCACGCAGGCGCTCGTCCTGCTGGATTGTGGACGGCTTCTGCACGTTGTCGCCGATCTGCGGTCGGATCGCCGTCTCCTCCACCTGTACTCGCTGGAAGGCCGAGCGGCGCTGCGCCGGTCGCGAACGGTGGAGGCGCCGTTCGGATTCGCGCACTCTCTGCCACAGCGGCAGGAACTCCTTGGGGTGTGGCACGGCCCGGGATGGTGGGAAGCCGTCTGGATGCAGTGGTCCTGGAAACCTGAACAGTGAGGGAAGCCCATGAGAACCAGGATTCTGATCGCAGCCGTGGCTCTGGTGGCGATCGGCCTGAGCGCTGCGCCGCGCCCGGCGACAGCATGCTACGTGTGCTCCAGCAGCCAGTGGTGCATGGCCGGGGCGGAAGGTTCGAGCTGCTTCGTCTACAACGATCCGGACGGAGTGCGCAGGTGCCAGTTCAGCACTGACTGCGGTCAGATCACCATGACTCCGTTGCAGGTGTCTCCCGCCGGCACGTACCTGGCCGCGGCGGGCGCACCGCTCGCCGAAACCGACGGAGAGAAGGTCGCCTGCAATGGCTTCGTCGTGGCCCATACGGCCCAGACCGACGACGGGGCCGGGGTGCGCCACGAGATCCGCATCTGAATGTCTGTCCGCGGCTTCCCACCAATGCACGTGGTAAGGTACGGATGAAAACGCAGCGTCTTGCGTGCGCGGTGCTGCTGGTGGTGGCCACTCCGCTCACCGGATGGACGCAGGCGGCACCGACGGCCCAGTTTCGCCTGCAGCGCGTGCTTGCCATCGGCGGGGACAACGCGCCGGAGAGCTCAGCCTTCATGGACGTTACGGGTGTCGCGGTTTCGGGTACCGGATACATCTACGTTCTGGACGCGGGGGACCGCTCGGTCAGGATTTTCGACGCGGCGGGGAGATTCGTACGACGCTTCGGCCGGCAGGGAGGGGGACCTGGGGAGTTCCAGCTGCCCGTCGGGCTCTGGGTCGACACCCTCGTCGGCGTCTCGGACCTGGCGCAGCAGCGAATGAGCTGGTTCAGCCTGGACGGACGCCACCTGCGCACGGAAGGTACGCCCATGCTGGGCCAGACACCGGTCCTGCGCGTGCGTCCGCTGCGGTACGGACGCGCCGTGGGTGCCACCCCGAACCGTATGGGGGTGACCACCGCGAGTGCGCAGCCCGAGGGCTCTGCCTACGTGGCGGTGGTCGTTCTCTCTCGTGGTGCCGCACCCGACACGCTCCTGCGCATCCATTCGGGTGTAGCCGCGTTCCACCCCAGAGGGACAAACGTGCCCTTTGGCACCGTCGCGTCGCACATGGGATGGGGTGGCGCCCACGCGGTTCTTGGCGACAGCATCGTGGCCACGGCGGACGGGTACACCGGCACCGTGCGCTGGTACCGTGCGGACCGCACCGGGCTCACACTCCTCCGCACGCGACAGCTACCCTCTCGCAGCCGGCCGCTGAATGCTGACGACCTGCGGCGGATTGAGCGGCAGATCCGCCGCGAGGGTCCGGACCTGCCACGCCGCCTGGAGATCAGTGCTCCTCCGCGCGTATCGATCGCATCGCAGGCGCTGTTCTCGGATGAGGGATTCCTGTGGATCCGCAACACTTCCGAGCCGGGCCACGCCCACGTGTGGACGGTGTTCGCGCCCGACGGCGAAATCGCTTATCGGCTTTCCCTCCCCATGGGATTCGACCTCCGCCACGTCAGTCGCGACATGCTGTACGGGGTGGCCAAGACGCGGAACGGCACGCCCGTGGTCAACGTGTATTGCCTTATCCGCCCCCGCTGACCGATCGCGCCTGTCCCACCATCAAACACTGCATCACATCGAAACACCAGCGAACTCGTGACGCGCCGGGGTCTCGGCGCGGTGGAAATCGTCGGAAGCATCGGCATTTGAAGCACATACGGCTGGTGCCCAGCGGCTTGCCTGATCCAGTGGCGAGCCGCCTGTTTCTTGCGGCGCGCACGGGCACATCGTCCGGGACAGGGAGGTCCCGTGCCGCGCGCCGCCAGGGTGCGCGGCCTCGTGTGGAACGCATGGATGTGGAGGTGGCTGGATGATGGGCAATCGATCCGTTCGCGCGCTGGTGCCGCTGCTCGCCGTGATCGTCGCGGCGTGCGACAACGACGGGCCAGGGGTGCTGAACCCGCTCCCCGATGCGGACCGGGAGGTCGCGCTGCAGCTGGTGGCGCAGGGGCTCACCTCGCCCATCGCGCTGATGGAGCCGCCGGACGGCACCGGGCGGCTGTTCGTGGTGGACCAGGCGGGGCTCATCCGCATCATCGCGGCGGACGGCACCCTGCTGGCGGAGCCGTTCCTGGACGTGCGCAGCCGCATGGTGACCCTGCGCACCAACTTCGACGAGCGGGGGCTGCTGGGGCTGGCGTTCCATCCCAACTACCGCACCAATGGGCGCTTCTACGTCTACTACAGCGCCCCGCTGCGGGCCGGCGCCCCCGCGGGGTACGACCACACGGCCACCATCAGCGAGTTCCGCGTGAGCGCCAGCGCCAACCGCGCGGACGCCAGCTCCGAGCGCATCGTGCTGCGGGTGGACAAGCCGCAGTTCAACCACAACGGCGGCACGCTCGCCTTTGGCCCGGACGACGGGTACCTGTACATCTCGCTGGGCGACGGCGGCGGCGCCAACGACACGCCGCTGGGGCACGTGGACGACTGGTACGCGGAGAACGGGGGCGGCAACGGCCAGGACATCACGCAGAACCTGCTGGGCAACATCCTGCGCATCGACGTGGACGGCGGCACGCCGTACGGCATTCCCGGCGACAACCCGTTCCGCCAAGGGCCGGGGCTGGACGAGATCTACGCCTACGGCTTCCGCAACCCGTACCGCTTCTCGTTCGACATGGGCGGCCGCAACGACCTGCTGGTGGGCGACGCGGGGCAGGGGCTGTGGGAAGAGGTGAGCCGGGTGCAGCGCGGCGGCAACTACGGGTGGAACGTCAAGGAGGGGACGCACTGCTTCGACGCGGAGAACAACCGCGTGTCGCCCGCGAGCTGCCCGACCACGGACCCCACGACGGGCGTGCCGCTCACCGACCCGGTGATCGAGTACGCGCACCTGAGCAACGGCGGACTGGGGCTGGTGGTGGTGGGGGGCTACGTCTACCGCGGTGACAACGTGCGCCAGCTGCGTGGCCGCTACATCTTCGGCGACTGGAGCCGGGCGTTCGCCACGCCGGACGGCACGCTGTTCACGGCCGCGCCCCGCTCGTCGGGGATGTGGCCCATGCAGGAGCTGATCGTGTCGAACAACGCCAGCGGCCGGCTGGGCCACTACCTGCTGGGCTTCGGCCAGGACGCGGACGGCGAGGTGTACGTGCTCACCACGAACAACGCGGGCCCCACGGGCAGCACCGGGCGCGTGTACCGGATCGCGGATGCGGAGTGACGGTGATGGGTGATGGAGTGATGGAGTGATGGAGTGATGGAGTGATGGAGTGATGGGGGTGCTCGTGGTTCGATGTCGCCTGAGCGATGCGCGGCACGATCTATCGCACCGTTCACCCCCTCACCCCCTCACCCCCTCACCCCGCCACCCTTCCCTGGCGGCAAACATTTGGTTGCAGGCGCGGGGATTCGGCCGTAAGATGCAGGACGGGGAGAGCACCCCGTGCACTTCATCATCCAGCGATGGTGTGAACGATGGCCGGACAGATCGATCGAGAGCTGCAGAACTCCAGGCCCGTCGCCTCGCTGGAGGTGGAGGCGGCGCTGAACATCCAGCGCACGGGCGACTTCCTGGAGCGCTGGACCGACACCGTGCTGCAGCCCGTGGAGCTGCGCGGCGACCAGTACAACATCCTGCGCATCCTGCGCGGCGCCGGGCCGCAGGGGCACCCCTCGTCCGAGGTGCGCCGGCGGATGATCCACGAGACCGAGCGGTTCCCGGCCCTGGTGCACGCGCTGCGCTCGCGCGGCCTGATCTCCGGCACGCTGCAGCTCACCATCACCGACGCCGGGCGCGAGCTGCTGGCCTCCATGGACGGCCTGCTGGAGAACGCCATCCGCCAGCGCTTCGGCCGCATCGAACCCGCCAAGCTGCGCACCGTCGTCGAAGTCCTCGAGCGCCTGCGCGCCGACGGCTGAGGAGTTCCACGCAAGGGGACGCGCTGACAGACAGAGAGAGGGCGCAGAGGATTCCGAAGGCCTCTGCGCCCCTCTCCGTTCAGCTCCGCGTCCCATGGCTGAAACGGGGGTTGTGTGGAAACATGCGTAGGGAGCAACCGGGGGGTCTTTATGCGTAAGTCGTTGCAGTGCAATTAGATAAATGTGAACTGAGGCGTTGACGGGTAGCACTGAAGCTGATAGATTGAACGCTGCTCAGCCACACCCCCGCATGGCTGGGCGTTTTCCTTCCCAACGCAGTCCCCCGGAGATCCGCAAGATGAAGCGTGTTGCCCCGCTGTTCATGGCCGGTCTGGTCGCGCTCGCCGCCTGCTCGGACAACCCCGCCGCGCTGGCCGACGCCGCGAACCCCTCGTTCAACGTCGAAGGCGCCGAGGGCGCCGGCACGTACCTGGTCCGCTTCCCCGAGACCGGGATTCCCGCCGACTTCGCGGAGCAGGTAGCCTCGCTGGGCGGCGAGGTGATCTTTGCCCACGCCGGCGCCCGCGTGGGCGCGGTGGCCGGGCTGTCGCCCGAGGCCGCCGTGCAGCTGGGCGTGACGGGCGTGCAGCTTTCCGCGGACGCCGACGTGCAGCTGGACCCCATGACCAGCGACGTGGAAGCGACCCTCGAGGGCGCGGTCGTCGAGGCCGAGTCGCCCGCCAGCCCCACCAACCCCACCACGGCGTTCTTCTACAACCGCCAGTGGAACATGCGCGCCGTCCAGGCCAACGCCGCCTGGGCCGCCGGCAAGCTGGGCTCCAGCACCATCAAGGTCGGCATCCTGGACACCGGCCTCGACTACCTGCACCCGGACCTGTACGGCCGCGTGGACCTGACGCTGTCGCGCTCCTTCCTGTCGGCGACGGAGAACGCGCGCGTGCAGGCCAGCTTCCCGGGCGCGCACCCGGTGGCGGACCTGCACTACCACGGCACGCACGTGGGCTCCACGGTGTCGTCCAACGGCCTGGCGGCCGCGGGCGTGACCTCGCGGGTCACGCTGGTGGGCCTGAAGGTCTGCGCCCCCGGCAACGCCGGCAACGGCTGGCGCGGCAGCTGCCCCACCAGCGGGACGATGAACGCCATCCTCTACGCGGCGGACAACGGCATCCCGGTCATCAACATGAGCCTGGGCGGCGAGTTCCTGCGCCGCAACGTGGCCAACAGCGGCGGTGAGGAGATCTCGTTCATCGAGACCATCAACGCGGTGTTCAACTACGCCCGCGAGAAGGGCACCACCATCGTGGTCTCCGCCGGCAACTCCGCGTACAACATGCAGAGCGACGCCAACGGCTACAAGTCGTACTGCGACGCGCCGCACGTGATCTGCGTCTCGGCCACGGGCCCGGGCAGCGCCCCGGCGCACGGCACCTACTCGAACGTGGACCAACTGGCGCCGTACTCCAACTACGGCGGCAAGGTGACGGTGGCCGCGCCGGGCGGCGCGGGCCGCAACGCGGCTCCGGTGAACGTGGGCTGGGTGTACGCGGCGTGCTCCGGGTTCTCGCTGCCGATCTCCGGCTGCCGCACCCGCTTCTACAACCCGGCCACCGGCGCGTGGTCGGCCTCGGTGATCGGCATCAACGGCACCTCGATGGCGTCGCCGCACGTGGCGGGCGTGGCGGCACTGGCGGCCGAGCGCGTGGGGACCAACCCCTCCGCGGTCCGCGGGGCGGTCACCGGCACCTCCGACGACCTGGGCAAGAACGGGAAGGACCCGATCTACGGCCAGGGCCGGGTGAACGCCGCCCGCGCGGCCGGCCTGTAATCGCCGGACCGGAACAACGCGAAAAAGGGAGGGCTCCTTCGGGGGCCCTCCCTTTTTCGTGTGCACGGTCTCGTTCGGCCGCGGACGGCGCATGGCTTCTCCTTCGCGCCCGCCGTGCTTACGTTGTGGCACCCGGCAGGCCTCCGCGGGTGACTTCCTGATCGAGGAGAGATCGATGAGCGACGATCCCGGGCAGATCGCGGCGGAGCTCGCCGGGCAGCTGGAGCGGGCGTGGAACGCGGCGGACGGCGCCGCGTACGGCGCGGCGTTCACCGACGATGCCGACTTCGTGGCCATCCGCGGCGACTACCACCGCACCCGCCAGGCGATCGCCCGTGGGCACCAGGCCATCCTGGACAGCATCTACCGCGGCAGCCAGGTGCGCTTCGAGGTCACCCGGGCGCGCCGGCTGGCGGACGACGTGATCCTGGCCCACGCCACGCAGACGATGAACGCGCCGACCGGCCCGCTGGCCGGCACGGGCCAGGCTACGGCCACGATGGTGCTCGTGCGCCGCCCGGAGGGATGGCGGATCGCCGCGTACCACAACACGCTCGTCCAGGGCCAGCCCGGCGCGTCCGGACAGTCGTCTCGACCGTAGCTGCCGTTGCCGTCCGTCCGCGAAGGCGCACCGCGTGCAGCCGTCGGGCGATTTCGCTGAACACGCCGGTCCGGAAAAAACCGGCCCCGCATCGCCGCGGAGCCGGTTTTTCTGTCTGCCGATGGGGGATCGGTCCGGCTACGGCAGCGTGACCGTGATCTCGATGCGGCGGTTGAGGGCGCGGTTGCGGTCGGAGTTGTTGGGCACCTTGGGATGCGCCTCGCCGTGGCCCGTGGCCTCGATACGTCCGCCTTCGACCCCGTTCGCGGTGAGCCAGGCCACCACGGAGCGCGCCCGCCGCTCCGAGAGCGCCTGGTTGTCCGTGTCCGACCCCACGTCGTCGGTATGGCCCTCCACCGCGACGCGGGCGCCGGGATGCGGATCGATCATCGTGCGCTTGATCTCCGCCAGCAGCACCAGCGCCTGCGGCTGCAGCTCCGCGCTGTTGGTGGCGAAGAGCACCCCGCCCGACATCTCCGCGCGCAGCCGGTTCCCCTCGCGGCGAAACTGTGCCGGCGCCAGCGCCGCGAAGTCCAGCGGCCGCAGCTCGTCCGCGTTCGGCCCCCACTCCAGCACCAGCGCCACCTCCTCGCGCGGGCCCTGGAAGTACTGCACCCGCACGTCGTGGATCCCCGCCGTCAGCGTCGCCTCGCCGTCCATGGGCTGCGGACCGTGGATGCCGTCGTTGTCGATCACCTCGCGCCCGTCGATGAAGAGCTTTGCCCCGTCGTCGCTGGTGAGCCGAAAGGTGTAGGTGCCCGCCTGCGGCAGCATGATGCGGCCGCGGTAGTCGATGGCGAACCACTCGAAGCGGTCCGTCACCCCGGGAAAGCCGACCGTAAAGCTCTGCGGCTGGATGTTGAGCACCGTCGCGCTGATGGTGCCCTGCGGGCGCAGGCGCGAGAAGTCCGGCAGCTGCTCCGATTCTTCGGGAATGAAGTACACGCGGCCCTGCAGCGCGAACGGCACCTCGCCCGCCGTGCCGAAGCCGCCGCCCTGCGCGGCGGCGGGGACGGCGGCCGCGACCGCCGCGGCGAAGAACGCAAAGACGGAGGTTTTCTGGAGCATCGGCTCCTGCCGGGTGGGCGTGGAGAAAGGGATGTGGACGGGACGTGCGGCGGCAAACAAAATGTTCTGGCGGGGGGCGGAGGACAAGCTTCGTCGCGCGTCCAGCGGGAGCGGCGGCGGACGCGCGTCTGGCGGCGGGGCCGCATTCGCCTCACTTTGTGGCCGCGGGCTCCCGTCTCTCGACCCCACGCGCATCCTGCCGACATGGCGACACCGATCTGCTCCGACTGCCAGCGGGTGATGGAGGGCGGCTTTCTGCTCGGTCCCGGGGAAGGCAGCGGCGGTCCCATCAAGTGGATCGAGGGGCCGCCCGAGCGCGGATTCCTGGGAATTTTGAAAGTGAAGGGGCGACGCCAGCTGGACACCTACGCGTGGCGCTGCCCCGGCTGTTCGCAGGTGCGCCTGTTCGCGCCGCCCGCG
>DATAAG010000244.1:0-12144 GCA_036260235.1 Longimicrobium sp. | reverse complement strand
CGCGATGCCTGAAATCATGACGAACATTCCGTGACCACCGACACCCATCCCGACACCGAATCCCTCGCCCCGCCCGTCGACCTCCTGGCCATCGCCGCGCACCGCGACGACGTGGAGCTGCTGGTCGGTGGCACCATGGCGAAGACGGCGGCCCAGGGGTACCGCACCGGCATCCTGGACCTGACCGCCGGCGAGATGGGCACCGACGGCAGCGCCGACCTGCGCGGCCAGGAAGCCGACGCCGCGGCGAAGGTCCTGGGCGTCACCGCCCGCCGCAACGCGGGGCTGCCGGACGCGGGGCTGGAGAACACGCCCGAGACGCGCCGCATCCTCGCGGCGTTCATCCGCGCCTTCCGGCCGCGCGTCGTGATCCTGCCGTACGTGACGGGGCGGCACCCGGACCACCGCATCGCCTCGCAGCTGGCGTACGACGCGTGCTTCCTGGCGGGGCTGGCCAGGCTGGACGCGCCGGGTCCGCCGCACCGCCCGCACAAGCTGCTCTACGCCCTCACCTACCGCGAGGACCCGGTGAAGCCCAGCTTCGTGGTGGACATCACGGACTTCATCGAGACCAAGATGCAGGCGGTGCACTGCTACGCCTCGCAGTTCGACGGCAAGACGTGGGGCGGGGAAGTGTACCCCGGCGGCGACCGCCCGCTGTACGACCAGGTGCGCATGCACGCCGCCCGCTACGGCTCCCTCATCCGCACGGAGTACGGCGAGCCCTTCTACGTCGCTGAGACCATGCAGGTGGACGACGTGGTGGCGCTTCCCGTGCGGAGCATCTGAGGTGACGGGGTGAACGGGAGCGAGCCGTTGCCGCCAGGTGTCCACGAGGTTGAGCTGGTGGTGATGGACATGGCGGGCACCACCGTGCAGGACCGCGGCGAGGTGCCCGCCGCCTTCCGCGCGGCGCTCGCGGCCCACGGTGTTTCGCTGGCCGACGACGAGATCGCGCAGGTGCGGGGCGCTTCGAAGCGCGAGGTGATCCGGCGTTTGCTGGCCCAGCACCGCCCCGACGCGCCACGCCTGGAGGCCGACGCGGTCTACGAGCGCTTCAGGGGCGATCTGGCGGCGCGCTACCGCTACGGAGCGCGGGCGGTGGCGGGGGCGGAGGATGCCATGCGGTGGCTGCGCGGCCGCGGCATTCGCGTGGCGCTGAACACCGGCTTCGGTCGCGAGATCACCGAACTGCTGCTGAATGCGCTCGGCTGGGGGGGCGAGATGGTGGACGCGGTGGTCTGCGGAGACGACGTGCGGGAGGGGCGGCCCGCGCCGTACCTCATCTTCCGCGCAATGGAGGCGGCGGGCGCCACCTCCGTGCACCGCGTGATGAACGTGGGCGACACGGAGCTGGACCTGCGGGCGGGGTGGAACGCCGGGATGGCGTGGAACGTGGGCGTGCTGAGCGGCGCGCATCCCCGCGAGCGGCTGGAGCGCGCGCCCCACACACACCTGATCGACAGCGTGGCGGCGCTGCCGGTGCTCTGGGGATGACAGCTGATCGTCACCCTGTCACCCTGTCACCCCATCACAAAACAGCGGGCGCGGAGATCCAGGATGGACCCCCGCGCCCGAACGAGTCGGGACCGGCCTCCGTCGCGGTTCGAACTCGCGGTTTCCCGCGGTTCCAGTAGGCGTGCTCGATTGCTCGGCACATGCGACCTGTGGAGACCGGCCCCTCGATCCCAATATGCGCGCGGTCACGCTTCCGCGCAATGGACTTCGATGATGAGCCGCTTCCAGCTGGGCACGTCGTTTCCCCGAACCCGGACGGCCTTCGCGCGGGCCTTCCCGCCCCGCAGCAGCCAGGGCGCCAGCCACTGGTTGATCTCCGGCGGCAGGTGCCCCAGCGGGTCGCCCGTCTGCGAGTGCACCCAGACTTCCGGATCGTCTTCCATGGGCGGGTCGGGGATCAGGATCAGCTCCTCGCCCGGCTGCACCTGGTCCACCAGCGACGCGCGCGTTCCGAAGACGGTGCCGTGGACGGTGGTGGTGAAGACGGCCGGACGGCTCTCCGGAAGCGGTGGCATCATGCGCTCGAAACCTCTGCGGAGGGATGGGGCTCTGGGCGCAATCTAGCCGTGCCCCCGCACCCGCTCAAGGGTTCCGTTCGCCGCGTCCATCTGCGGGAAACCTAATCCCCGATTGCGTTTATCAACGCAGTCCCCTGTGCCCCAGGCGCCGCCATGCCCCACCCCGTTTACCTGGACTACGCCGCCACCACGCCCCTCCGCGCCGAGGCGCGCGAGGCCATGCTGGACGTGCTGTCGCAGCGCTGGGGCAACCCGTCCAGCGGGCACTGCTGGGGGCGCGAGGCCCGCGCCGCGCTGGAAGACGCCCGTGCCCGCCTGGCCGCCGTGGTCGGCGCCGCGCCGGCGGAGATCGTCTTTACCCGCGGCGGCACCGAGGCCGACAACCTGGCCGTGCTGGGCGTGGCGGCGCGGGACGCCGAACGCCCCGTCGCCGTCGCGGCGGTGGAGCACAAGGCGGTGCTCGCGGCGGCGAAGGCGGCGGGCGGCAGCGGGCGGCTGGTCACCATCCCCGTCGATCGCGACGGCGTGGTGGACGTGGATGCGCTCGAGCAGATCCTCCGCGACCGCCGGCCCGCGCTGGTGAGCGTGATGTGGGCGAACAACGAGGTGGGCGCCGTGCAGCCGGTGGAGCGGATCGCGGCGCTCTGCGCGGAGGCGGGCGTCCCCTTCCACTCGGACGCGGTGCAGGCGCTGGGCAAGCTGCCGGTGCGGGTGGACCGGGTGCCGGCGGACCTGCTGGCGTTCAGCGCCCACAAGCTGGGCGGCCCCCGCGGCGCCGGCGCGCTCTTCGTCCGCCGCGGCACCCGGTTGGAGCCGATGCTGCACGGCGGCGGGCAGGAGCGCGGCCTGCGCCCCGGGACCGAGGACGTCGCCGCCGCCACGGCCTTCGCCGTCGCCGCGGAGCGGGCGGAGGCGGAGCGCGAGGAGACGATGGCGCGCGTCGCCGCGCTGCGCGACCGGCTGGAGGCGGGGCTGTGCGAGCGCGTGGCCGGGCTGGTGGTGAACGCCGCCGGCGCGCCGCGCCTGCCGACCATCAGCAACGTGTCGGTGCCCGGCGCGGACCCGGAGATGCTGCTCCCCGCGCTGGACATGGAGGGCGTGGCGGCCTCCTCCGGCTCCGCGTGCAACAGCGGCGCGGTCTCGGCCTCGCACGTGCTGACGGCGATGGGGCTGCCGGTGGAGCTCGCCGGCCCCTCGGTGCGCTTCTCGCTGGGGCGCGACAGCACGGCGGAGGACGTGGAGCGCGCGCTGGAGGTGTTCCCGCGCGTGGTGGAGCGGGTGCGGATGTAGGCATCCACGTGGATGAAGTTCAACCTCCCCCAGGGGTTTCTGGGGGAGGTGCGAGCCTGAGCGAGCGCAGGGGGCGCGGCTGGAGCGTGCCACCCGGCAAGATCGCCCGATTTACCTGTTTGGATTCGATCCATGGAGAAGAAGAGCGTCCTCGTCGCGATGTCGGGCGGCGTGGACTCGTCGGTGGCGGCGGCGCTGCTCGTGGAGCAGGGGCACGACGTCATCGGCGTGACGATGAAGACCTTCTGCTACTCGGAGGCCGAGGCGGAGGCCAGCGGCCCCACCCGGTCGTGCTGCGGGCTGGACGGGATCATGGACGCCCGCATGGTCGCCGACCGCCTGGGCATTCCGCACTACGTCTTCGACGTGGAGCGCGAGTTCACGCGCGACGTGATCGACGACTTCGTCAGCGAGTACGCCGCCGGGCGCACGCCCAACCCCTGCGTGCGCTGCAACGGCAACACCAAGTTCCGCGACCTGCTGCGCCGCGGAAAGATGCTGGGCTGCGACTTCATCGCCACCGGCCACTACGCGCGCATGGGCACCGACGCCCGCGGCGAGCCGGTGCTCCTGCGGGGCGTGGATGAGAAGAAGGACCAGTCGTACTTCCTCTGGGCGCTGCCGCCGGAGATGCTCCCCCAGCTGATTTTCCCGCTGGGGGAGATGACCAAGCCGCAGGTGCGCGAGAAGGCGCGCGAGCTGGGGCTGTCGACGGCGGAGAAGCCGGAGAGCATGGAGATCTGCTTCGTCCCCACCGGCGACTACGCGGGGTTCCTGGGCAGGCGGCTGGGCGCGGACCACGCCGCCCTCTCCCCCGGCGCGCTGGTCACCACCTCGGGCGAGGTGATCGGCCGGCACGACGGCTACGCGCGCTACACCGTGGGCCAGCGCAAGGGGCTGGGCGGCGGGCGCTCGCTGCCGCTGTACGTGATCGGCACGCGTCCGCAGAGCCGCGAGGTGGTGGTGGGCACCGCGGAGGAGCTGATGCGCGGCGACGTGGCCATCGGCGAGCTGAACTGGCTGGCCGCCCCGCCCGCCCCCGGCGACGCCGTGCGCGTGCAGATGCGCCACCGCGCCCCCGCCGTCCCCGCGCGCGTGGAGTCGGTGGAGGACGGCATGGTGCGCCTGGCGCTGGACCAGCCCCAGCGCGCCGTCACCCCCGGCCAGTCCGCCGTGATGTTCCGCGGCGACGTGGTGCTTGGCGGCGGCCGCATCGCGGGGTAGGTTGTGCGGCGTGCAATTTGCCTGTACCTTTGGGCAAGATTGCACAACCCCAAGGAGGAACTGATGGCGACAGCGCTGGCGGTGGCGGAATTGCTCGCGGAAGCCGAAAACCTTCCATTCGAGGTGGAGTCCGACTTGGATTGGATCAAGGCCGTGAAGGCCGGGCTTCCTTCCAGTTTCGTCGACGTGGTTTCAGCGGAATTGGGTTATTCCGCTGCGGAGATCGACCGGCTGGTGATGCCTCGACGTACACTGGCGCATCGCCGCGCCAACAATCAGTCACTGACGCGCGAGGAGTCAGACCGGCTGACGCGGATCGCTCGTGTGGCACTCACGGCGCGGGAAACGTTTGGAGACGCGCAGAAGGCGGCAACTTGGCTACGTCGTCCCAATCGTGCGCTGCAAGGCAGCCTTCCCATCGATCTACTGGACACCGATGATGGTGCGCGGCTGGTAGAAGAGGTTCTTGGACGGCTGGCATACGGAATCTTTTCCTGAATGCGCGTCTGGCGCATCACGCGGCAGGTCTACGATCCCTTGGATGGCGAGGGCCCACGGCGCATCGGTGGGCGTTGGAACTCGCCCGGGAATTCGGTCGTGTATACGGCAAGCCATCTTTCGCTGGCACTTGTTGAGGTACTGGTTCACACCGACCCCGATCTGATTCCGGAAGATCTCACCGTATTTCAGCTCGATGTACCGGATTCTGCACGGATCCAAGTTATCCGAGTTGATGATCTGCCTGCGGCTTGGGCCCGAATTCCCAATCCTGTCGCCTGCCGCGAGGTGGGTGACGCCTGGCTTTCTCGCGGCGAGTCTCTTGTGCTTGCGGTTCCGTCTGCAGTGGTCCCTGAGGAATTCAACTACCTGATCAATCCAGCGCATCCAGCGGCGTCGGGCGTTCGGGTGGTCGCGCAAAGGCCATTCGCATTTGACCCGCGGCTGCTGTAGGCTGGCCAGCAGCCTCGCGCGGGAGTTGGGTGCCAGGAACGAAACGGGAGCGACGCACATCCCGCCGCTCCCGTTTTGCTCGTGCTGCCCTGCGCCGCGGCAGAGTGTCGCTATCCCCGCCGGAACTTCTGGACGGTGCCCTGCATGGGGACGCGCGTGCCGTCCTCCGCCACCCACCAGCGGTCGTCATCGTTGAAAGGCGCGCCGGTGACCATGAAGGCGGCCTCGAACGCCTCCCCCCGCTTGAAGGGCTGGCGCACCGGCCGCGCACCGGGGTCGGCGAACTGCAGGCCCGGCACGCCATCCCTGGCGATGGTCACCCGGCGCGCGAGGGCGATGAACTCGCGCCCGTTCACCACGTGGTCGTCGCCGTCCAGCGGCGGGGGCGCGGAGCGCGGGGCAAGCGGCGGCGGCTCCGGCTGGTGGCCGCCGAAGAACGCGGTCAGCGCCCTGGCGAGAGCGCGCGCGGCCTTGCCGGGCGTCTCGGGCGCCGTCAGGAGCGCCTTGTCGCCCTTCAGGTTCCCGTGCTCGAAGACCAGGCGGATCATGCGCTCCCGCAGGTGCGCGGTGTGGCGGAACATCGCCAGGCGGCCGTCCTGCAGGGTGGCCACGCCGGTCTGCTGCTCCGACATCAGCCCCAGCTCCTTCGAGAAGCGCATGGGGATGCCGGTCGCCTGGCTGACCTCCTGCGCGATCAGCTTGCCCAGCTCGCGCGACGGCTTGTTGCCCTCCCAGCTGTCCGGCGTGTTGGTGGGGGTCCCGCTCAGCCCGCCGCCGTCCGGGATGATGGCGAAGAGCCCCCCCGAGGACGAGGGCGCCTCCATGTGCACGTCGAACATCACGATCTTCTCGTCCGCGGGGAGCCCTTCGGCGATGGACGCCACCTTCTTGGCCACCTGCGAGAGCCCCGCCGAGAACCAGTCGGGACGGCTGTCCTGCGCATCGTCCAGGCGCTGGACGTAGTGCACCTTGATGCCGTTCTGCGGCAGCACCTCCGCGTACGCGTTGGCGAACGCAAGGTTGAGCGCCGGCTCGCCGGCGGCGCCGCCCGCCGTGTTGTTGCGGTGGCCGGCGGAGAGGATGACGTGTACGTGGCTCATGGCGATCCTCTGCGGATGGGGAAGGCCGGGACGGGGACGGCCCGGGAGGGTCCGCGCGATGAACGGCGCGGAAGGAGAGAGTCCCCTGGCAAGAAAATGCGTGAGCGGCCCGCTCGCAATGGAATCGCGCTCCAGGGATCCGGCCGCCGAGCAAAGAAGAGGAGCGGCACCCTGCGGCGCCGCTCCTGTTCTGATGGTCCCGGTGCCGCGATTTCGCCGCTGCCGGTCGCCGGCCTCCCCGCCGTCGCGCTCTACTCCAGCTCCTTCGATTCGCCGAGCAACTGGCGCAGGCGCCCGTCGGTGAAAGCATTGGAGAACTCCACCAGCCGACGCAGGGGTGATTATGGTTTGTGGGACTTGCTCCTGCTTTCTGTGGTAGTCCGGCGGCGCGGGATCACCGGTATCTCCTGAATCAGGATGTCTGCCGGAAGATCCAATCCCCGCGACAGCCTTCGAATCATCGGAAGCGTCAAGGCACGCCTGCGAGAAAGGATTTCGGAGACGCGGCCACGCGAACCTACCATCGACTGGAGGTCACGCGGTCGCAGATTCTTCTGCTTCATGCGAACCCGGATGGCCTCGATGGGATCCGGGGCTTCGATTGCCCACCGCTCTGCCTCATAGGCTTCGATCAATGTAACCAGCACGTCCAGACGAGCACCCTCCGCAGTCCCAGGGGCAGCATCCATAAGGCGCTCCACGTCGGCGAGGGCTGCATCGTAGTCGTCTTCGTTCTGAATCGGCCGGATCAGGATCTCCATCAGATCGTCTCCGCGTTGATTCTATCGTATTCCTCGTGCGTCCGGACAAAACGGATGTACACGACGCGGGTAAGGATAATTGATCCGGACGACGATCCGGAACTTGTTGCCCGAGATGTTGAAGACGACGCGGCTGTCCTTCAGGATGCTGGCGTCACCGTAGCTCGCTTTGACGTCGGCCGGGCTTGCCCAGTCTGCGTTTTCGGCGGTGCTGTACCAGACTTGTAGCGCCGACTTTGCCTCTCGCCCGCGCGGGTGAGTCTCCCAGAACTGCCTGATCGTCCGCTTGGCGATGATTCGCATCGGATTTCCTGAGAGAAATGTAAGTGTGCTCCCATGATGGGAGTAAGCCGCCACGGCCGCGGAAAGCCACAAGCAGACGGGAGCGGCTCCACTCGGTGCCGCTCCCGTTCGTATGTCCCTCAACCGCCAGTATGCTCTTCGCCTATTCCAGTTCCTTCGATTCGCCGAGCAACTGGCGCAGGCGGTCGGGGGGCGAGTCGTGGACCAGCTC
The DNA here is from genome assembly GCA_036260235.1 of Longimicrobium sp. Lineage (GTDB taxonomy): Bacteria > Gemmatimonadota > Gemmatimonadetes > Longimicrobiales > Longimicrobiaceae > Longimicrobium. Next base: position 4,268 of record DATAAG010000244.1, on the reverse strand, counting down.
CTCGGCGTCGGCCTCGTCGCCCTGCACCTCGACGAAGCGGGCGCGCGTGGAGGGGTCCGACAGGCAGTGGAAGATCACCTTGGGCCGGATCGACAGGCCGAAGCGGCCTCCCGAAGCGAAGGCTTCCCAGGTCAGCAGGTTCTCGTCGGTAAACGTCTGGCTCATGTGGGAGTGCCCAGGTTCAAGTGTCCAGGTTCAAGTGTCCAGGTGCCAGTGCAGAGCCGTTACTCGACACTGGGCACTGGGCACTGGGCACTGGGCACTGCAGTTCAGTGCCTCATCCCCGCCGCGGCGGCGAACTCCTCGAACTCCTTGCGGGCGGGCTCGTCCAGCCGGTCCGGCACGTCCACCTGCACCTTCACGAACTGGTCGCCCCGCCGGCCGGCCTTCTCCACCCCCATCCCCTTGATGCGGAACCTGCGCCCGGGCTGCGTTCCCGGCGGCACCTTGAGCACCACGTACTGCCCGTCCACCGTCCGCACCTTGACCTTGGACCCCAGCACGGCCTGGGCCAGGTTCACGTGGATGGTGCACTCCACGTCCAGCCCGTCGCGCGTGAAGAACGAGTCCGGCTCCACGCGAAAGCTCAGCAGCAGGTCCCCCGGCGGTCCGCCGGCGGCGCCGGGCTCGCCCTGGCCGGCCAGGCGGATCTTGGAGCCGTTGTCCACCCCCGCCGGCACCGTCACGTTCACCGCCCGCTGGCGGCGCACCTTGCCGTTGCCGCTGCAGGTGGGGCACGGCTCGCTGGGCACCTTGCCCTTGCCGCCGCACATGGGGCAGGGGCGCGAGACCCCGAAGCTCCCCGCGCCAAAGGTCACCGTTCCCCGGCCCTGGCACTCCGGGCAGGTGTTCACCGTGGCGCCGGGCGCCGCGCCGGAGCCCTTGCAGCTGGGGCAGTCCTCCGTCACCGGGACGTGGATGGTGATCTTGCCGCCGCGCACCGCCGTGCGGAACGGGATCTCCACCGCGTACTCGATGTTCTCCCCCCGCTCCGGCCCGCCGGACGGGCGCGCCCCGCCGCGGCGCCGCCCGAAGTCGAAGATGGAGCCGAAGATGTCTCCCAGCCCGCCGAGGTCCCCGTCCTCGAAGGAGAACGTCTGCGCCCCGCCCGCGCCGGGCCGCCCGCCGCCGGGGCGAAAGCCGCCCAGGCCGCCGAACGCGCCCAGCTTGCGCATCTGGTCGTACTGCTTGCGCTTGTCCTCGTCCGAAAGGACGGAGTACGCCTCGGACACCTCCTTGAAGCGCTCCGCGGCCGCGGCGTCGTTGGGGTTGGCGTCCGGGTGGTACTGCTTGGCCAGCTTGCGGTACGCCTTCTTGATCTCGTCCGCGCTGGCGTTCTCCGCCACGCCCAGCACGCGGTAGAAGTCCTTGCTCTGTGTCGCCATCTTGACCTGGATCGGATGAACGGCGCCCGCCCGCCCCCCGGCAGGGCGGGCGCGGGATCAGCCCTGGTGCTTCTTGACGACGACGCGCGCGGGGCGCAGCAGCACGCCCTTGAGCCGGTACCCCTTCTGGTAGACCTGCGCCACCATGTTGTCCTCTTCCGCCGTCTCGGCGGGGACGGTGGTCAGCGCCTCGTGGATGGTGGGATCGAAGGGGCGCCCCTCCGCCTCGATCTCCTCCATCCCCGCGGCCTCCATGGCGCGCAGGAACTTCCGCTCCACCATCTCGCACCCCTCGTGCAGGGCGCCGGAGGGGGTGGTGGCGGGGTCGTAGTCCGCCACCCGCGCCAGGTCGTCCAGCGGCTCCAGCAGCCGCTCCAGCAGCTGGGCCTGGGCGCGGACGCGGGTCTCCTCGCGCTCGCGCTCCACCCGCTTGCGGTAGTTGTCGAACTCCGCGGCCAGCCGCAGGTGCCGGTCGCGCAGCGTGGCCAGCTCGTCCGCGCCGCCGGAAGGCGCGGCGGTGGCCTCGGCCACCGCCGGCCCGTCGCCGGAGGCCTGTCCGTTGGCCTTGCCGTTCGCCTGGCCGTTGCCGCCGGCCGCCTCGCCGTCCTGGTTCTCCACCGCCTGCGCCTCGCCCGCCGGGCGCTCCGCGGACCCGTTCTTCGCGTCGTCGCTCATCATCCCCGAATCAGTTACCTGCTCCCAATGCGCGCCCCGCCGGCCCCGCGTGGAGCCGGCGGGCGCAATCCGACCGCCGTCCAGATCGTTCCACCACAGGGGCAAGCGAGGTGCCACCCCCGGCCGCCACTATGGCAGTGCGTCCGCCCCTGTCTCCGCGAGGACCCGGCCCCTCAGCCGATCCGCGCCCGCAGCCACGCCGCCACGTCGGCTACCACCAGGTGGCGGTCCTTCTCGTTCAGCGACTCGTGCTGGAACCCCTCGTAGCGCCGCACCTCCACCTCGCCGGGGCAGGCGCTGGCCCAGCGCGCCACCGCCTCCGGCAGCACCACGCGGTCCGCCGTGGGCGCCAGCACCAGCAGGGGGATGCGGATGGAGTCCGGCCGCGCGAACGCCGCCTCGATGGCGGCCAGCATCTCCGTGTACAGCCGCGGCGTGATGGTGTTGTGCAGCAGCTTGTCCGCGCGGTACGCCTCCTGGTACCCCGGCGCGGTGGAGAGCAGGGTGGTGTCGATCTCGTTGTGGAACGGCAGCCAGGGGAGCCAGCGGGAAAAGACGCCGGAGACCGCCACCTTCCACCGCGGCGCCTCCACCGCCACCCCCAGCAGCGGCGCGGAGAGGATGGCGCCGCGCCAGGGCGCCCGCGGATACGTCTGCAGGTGCCGGATGGCGATCAGCCCGCCCAGCGAGTGCCCCAGCAGGAAGGCCGGGACCTCCGCCGGATGCCGTGCCGCGACCTCCGCGCGGAACGACTCGAAGTCGCGCACGAGCTCGTCGAAGCGCGCCACGTACCCCCGCGCGCCCCCGGACCGGCCGTGGCCGCGGTGGTCGAGCGCGTGGACCGTCACCCCCAGCTCCGCCAGGTCCTCCGCCAGCGCCGCGTAGCGCCCCCCGTGCTCGCCCAGCCCGTGCGACAGCAGGAGCACCGCGCGCTCGGCGGGGGCGGGCCAGGAGCGGTAGTGCAGGAGCACTCCGTCCGCCGCCCGCAGCTCGCCCGCCTGTTCCCGCGCCGCCGTGCTCATGGGCTCACCGCGCCTCCGCCCGCCCCTTGCGGGACAGGATGCCGAAGTCGCGCAGGTACACGTAGAGCGAGTAGACGGTCAGGACCACCGCCACCGCCAGCGCCACGCCGGTGAAGACGGCGTGGAACCACTCCCAGAACTCCCAGGTGCCGCCGCTCCACCCGCGCTCGCGCGCCGCCGACTGCAGCGCGTACCACAGGATCGCCGCGCCGATGAAGATGTTCTGGAAGACCGCCTTGAGCTTTCCCGCCTGCCCCGCCGCCAGGATCACGTTGCGGCGCGCCGCGAAGCCGCGAAAGACGGTGATGAACGCCTCGCGCCCGAAGATCACCAGCAGAATCCACAGCGGCAGCGTCCACCCCGGCCAGGGAAAGGGCGTCTCCCGCTCCGTGAAGTGGTTCAGGACGTAGAAGGGGATGAAGGTGAGCGCCAGCAGCAGCTTGTCGGCCAGCGGGTCCATCAGCTTGCCGAAGTCGCTCACCAGGTTGCGCGAGCGGGCCAGGTGCCCGTCGAACAGGTCGGAGATGGCAGCGGCCAGGAAGACGACGAACGCCGTGATCCGCCAGGCGAAGCTGTCCGTCATCAGCATCGGCGCCACCAGCAGGGCCAGCACGATGCGCCCCAGGGTGAGCGCGTTCGGCAGGTTGCGCCAGCTCATCGCGGTCCGCCCCGGTCAGCTGAGCGACTTGATGACCAGCTTGCTCACCGCCTTCAGCGTGTCGAACACGCCGATCCCGCGCACCGCCACCGCCTCGAAGTGCGGCACGCCGTTGGGGTTCAGCTCGCGCTGCAGTTCGTCCAGCGACGAGATGTTGGGCAGGTCGCGCTTGTTGTACTGGATGACGAAGGGGATCTCGCGCAGGTCCAGCCCGTACTCCGCCAGGTTCTCGTAGAGGTTGTGCATGGACTCGATGTTGGCGTCCAGCCGCTCCACCTGGCTGTCGCCCACGAACACCACCCCGTCCACCCCCTTGAGGATGAGCTTGCGCGACGCGTTGTAGTACACCTGCCCGGGCACCGTGTACAGGTGAAAGCGGGTCTTGAAGCCGCGGATGGCGCCCAGGTCCACCGGCAGGAAGTCGAAGAAGAGGGTGCGCTCCGTCTCCGTGGCCAGCGAGATGAGCTTGCCGCGGGTGTTGGGCGCCACCTTCTCGTACACGTACTCCAGGTTGGTGGTCTTGCCGCA
>DATAAG010000243.1:0-3302 GCA_036260235.1 Longimicrobium sp. | reverse complement strand
CGACGGAGAACCCCCAAGTTGTTCTCCGTTGACTCCGTTTACTCCGTGTGAGGCGTTCTTTTCATCTTCACCGGCTGGACGCTGGGCATCCGCCGCGTTACTCTCAGCGAACCTCCCCTTTCGTACTCTCGCAGCATCGATCCGCAATGCCCGCTCGCGCCGCCGTTTCGCACGAAGACGTACGCATCTCCCACGCGCTCGTCATCCAGACCGTCGGCATTCACGCGGCGCTGATGGCGGCGTCGCTGGCGGTGTGGCGGTCGGCGCTGCCGGGGCGGTGGGCGCTGCTGGCGGTGCTGGTCGTGGCGCAGGGGCTGTGGCTGGACCGCATGTACATCGCGGCCCACGAGGCCATCCACAAGAAGCTGTACCCGGCGCGCCCGCGGCTGAACGACTGGATCGGCACGGCGCTGCTGCTGCCGGTGGCGGCGCCCTTCACCGTCTACCGGCGCATCCACTACTTTCACCACGGCCACAACCGCCGCGACCACCACACCGCCAACCTGGACACCTTCGTGGTCCGCGGCCAGATCACCCCGCTGCGGCGCGCGTACTACCAGGCGGTGTGGATCTTCTACGTCTTCCTGGGCGGGTTCTTCATCCACTCGCTGGTCTCCGTCCTCCTCTTCCTCCTGGTCCCTACGGAGCGGGCGACGCGCATCTCGCCGGTGTTCAGGCACTGGACGATGGACAAGCGGCTGCGCGCGTGGGCGGAGCTGGGGCTGGGGATCGGCTACAACGCGGCGGTGTGGATGGCGTTCGGCGCGGGGGGATGGGTGGTGGCGCTGGGGCTGCCGCTGGCGGTGTTCGCCTGGGTGTGGTCGCTGCTGCTGTACGTGTACCACTACGACACCAGCGTGGGGCCGGACGTGCGGCACAACGTGCGCTCGCTCCCCCGCCAGCGCTTCTTCTCGTGGCTGCTGCTGAACTTCAACGAGCACGCCACGCACCACGACGACCCCACCATCCCCTGGCACCAGCTGCCTCTGCGGCGGCACGAGCTCCCCGCGGCGTACCACGAGAACCAGAAGGTGCACTCCATCTGGCAGGCGATCTGGCAGCAGCGAAAGGGGCCGCTGCTGGAGAACATGGCGGAGGTGGGCGAGTTCTCGGTGGAGCTGCGCCTGGGCCGCCGGTGACGCGCGTCCGCCGCGCGGTTGCGGGGGATGCCGAGGCGCTGCTGGCCATCAAGCGCGCGCTGGCGCTGCCCGCGGATGCGCGGGAGGCGCCGCGGGGCGGGTTTCTGCTGGGCGCCTCGCTGGAGCGCTACCGCGCGCTGATCGACGCGGCGGACGTGTGGGTGCTGCTCGACGCGGAAGGGGCGATCGCGGGCTTCGCGGCGGTGCTGCCGGAGGCGGTGCTGCGCGCGTCGGAGCTGTGGGCGCGGCGCGCGCTCATCCGCTGGGACGCGCCGGGATGGACGCCGCCGGAGGAGCGGATGTGCTACTTCGACCAGCTGGCCATCCTGCCGCACGCGCGCATGCGGGCGCCGGAGCTGGCGCTCACCGCCCTGCGCGCCGCGGTGGAGGCCGGCCACGAGCACCTGTACGCCACCATCGTCTCGCATCCCGTCTACAACGCGGCCTCGCTGCCGCTGCTGCGGGCGCTGGGCGCGCAGCGGGTGGGGACGGTGGAGGAGGAGTACGCGGGCGTGGGGCGGATCGTCTCCGAGCTGTACTACGCCCCCATCGCCGGCGCGGACGCGCGGCTGGCGGCCACGCCCATGGGCCAGCGCGCCATGCGCTGATCGCATCCCACCAGCAGAGGAGGCGCACGATGAGCGGATACCACGCCGTGGCGGTGAAAGGCCGGCACGATCCGGCGGACGTCATCCGCGCCGTCTACGGAGTGCGGACGGGCGAGCCGGTCGAGGCCGCGGGGACGGGCGAGTTCCCCTCCGACGGCGCACAGCCGGCAACAGCGGTCGCAGGGCAGGTGGAGGGCTGGACGGTGGTGTGCGGCGATTTTCCGCCGGACATGAACGACGATGCGGAGACGGCGCGCCTGGCGGAGCTGTCGCGCGGCGGGACCGCTGCGCGCTGGGCCACGGAAAGCGCCTCGGGCGCGCTGGCGCTGGACCTGTTCGCCGGCGGCCAGCACCAGCGCCATTTCTTTCTCGTCGAAGGCGAGGTCGAGGGGAGTACGGGCGAGCCGCTGCAGGGAGAGCCTTCCGGCGGGCTGCACGAGACGGACCCGTTCGAGCTGGACGAGTGGACGCTGGTGGAGGTGGTGGAGGCGCACGTGGCGCCGTGGGATGCGATCGCCCAGGCGGAGTATACCCGCTTCCGATTCCAGCCGTGACCCCGGTCCTGCCAGCGATGAGGCGTGGCCCGTGCTACACCGCGGGCGGCTCGTCGTACAGCTGATCCAGATCCGCCGCCGCCAGCTCCACCAGGAAGCCGCCGATGCGCTCGGTGACGGCGCGGAGGAACGCCTCGCCCTTCTCCGCGGTCGCGGCGGCGGGGTTGCCGACGCCGGTGTCTTCCGAGATCGCCGTCCAGCGGCGCGGCGCCCACGCCCATCCCTCGCGCAGCCCCTGGATGCGCCACTTCCGCTCCCGCCCCGCGCCTGCCTGGTCCAGCGGCAGGACGAGGTTGGGAGCGACGTGCATCATCACGCTCGTCTCCAGCTCGCCCGCGTGGTCGCCCGGCTCGGCGAAGAACGGACGCGAGTCGATGCAGTTCCACCAATTGATGGTGCAGAGAAAGACGTCCGTCCGCGGCTGCAGCTCGCGAATGATGGCCTTGAAGTCGTTGCCGCCGTGGCCGTTGAAGATGACGACCTTGCGGATCCCCTGCCCCTCCAGCGCCTCCACCAGGTCTTCGAGGATGGCGGCCTGGGTGCTGGGGTTCAGGTTCAGGCAGAGCGGGATGTCCAGCTGCCCCGTCTGCACGCCGAACGGCACCGCCGGCAGCACCACGACACGCGCACCGCGCTCCCACGCCAGCCGCGCCGCCTCCGCCGCCACGTGCTCGGCCTCGTAGACGTCGGTGGCGTACGGTAGGTGGTAGTTGTGCGCTTCCGTGGCGCCCCACGGCAGCACCGCCACCTCGTACGCCGTCTCCGACACCACCCGCCAGTTCGTCTCCGCCAGGATGTACGGCCGCCCCGCCATTCCGCCTCCCTTTCCGATTGCACGCGTCAAAAAGAATGGTCTCACGCAGAGTCAGCAGACTAAACGACCACCGGCTAAAGCCGGTGGGTTGTTGGGCCGCTGAAAGCGGCACTGGACAGGCTAAAGCCTGCTGAAACGTCCCGGGGCTGGAAGCCCCCTGAAGAAGGGACTGAAACTCCCTCTGCTA
>DATAAG010000242.1:0-4422 GCA_036260235.1 Longimicrobium sp. | reverse complement strand
GTCTTCCACTCCACCCCCACCGTCTACCGGCACCTGGCCGCGCAGCTGGCGGACGGGCACGACCTGTCGCGTATCCGCATCGTGGTGCTGGGCGGCGAGGAGACGGTGCCGGCGGACGTGGAGACCTTCCGCCGCCGCTTCGCGCCGGACGCGCTCTTCGTCAACGGGATGGGGCCGACGGAGTGCACCGTGGCGCTGCAGCACTTCGTCGACCAGCGGATGGCGCTGCCGCGTGGCCCCGTGCCCGTGGGCTACCCGGTGGACGGCGTGGAGGCGCGGCTGCTGAACGCGGCCGGTGAGCCGGTGGAGACGTACGCCACGGGCGAGATCACGCTGCGCAGCGCGCACGTGGCGCTGGGCTACTGGCGCCGGCCGGAGCAGACGGCGGCGGCCTTCCTTCCCGATCCGGAGGGCGGGGAGAAGCGCATCTACCGCACGGGCGACTACGGGCGGATGCTGCCGGACGGAAGCATCGCCTTCGCGGGGCGGCGCGACGGGCAGGTGAAGATCCGCGGCGTGCGCATCGAGACCGGCGAGGTGGAGTCGGTGCTTCGCCTCCATCCGCACGTCGCCGAGTGCGCCGTGGTGGCACGCGAGGATGGCGGGGAGAAGCGGCTCGTCGCCTACGTCGTGGGGGATGCGGACGCCGCGGCGCTGCGCGCGCACGTCCGCGCGCACCTGCCGGAGTCGATGACGCCCTCCGCGTTCGTTTCCATCGAGCGCCTGCCGCTGACGCCCAACGGCAAGCTGGACCGCCGCGCCCTTCCCGCGCCGGTGATGGAGGCGGACGAGGACGCGTACGTCGCGCCGGGCACGCCGACGGAGGAGGTGCTCGCCGCGATCTGGGCGGAGGTACTGGGCCGGGAGCGCGTGGGCGCCCACGACGGCTTCTTCGACCTGGGCGGCCACTCGCTGCTGGCGACCCGCGTGGTGTCGCGCGTGCGCGAGGCGTTCGGGGTGGAGCTTCCGCTGCGCGCGCTCTTCGAGGCGCCCACGGTGGCGGGGCTGGCGGAGCGGGTGGACGCCATGCTGCGCGGCGGCGACCGCTCCACCGTGCCGCCCATCGTCCCCGTGCCGCGCGACGGACCGCTGCCGCTGTCGTTCGCGCAGCAACGGCTGTGGTTCCTGGACCGGCTGGACCCGGGGAGCAGCGCGTACCACATGCCGTACGCCCTGCGGGTGCGCGGCGCGCTGGACGTGGACGCGCTGGAGCGCACGCTGGCGGAGATCGTCCGCCGGCACGAGACGCTGCGCACGCGCTTTCCCAGCGTGGACGGCGAGCCCGTGCAGGTGATCGACCCCGCCGGCCCCGTCCGCATCGCCCGCCTCGACCTGTCCGCCCTGCCGGAGGACGAGGACCGGGAGGATGCGGCGCGCCGGGTGGCCGCGGACGAGGCGGCGCGCCCCTTCGACCTGGCCGCCGGGCCGCTGCTGCGTTGCACGCTGGTGCGGCTGGCGGATGACGACCACGCGCTGCTCTTCACCCTGCACCACGTGGTCTCCGACGGCTGGAGCATGGGCGTGCTGGTGCGCGAGGTCTCGGCGCTCTACGACGCGTTCGCGCGCGGCGCGAGGTCGCCCTTGCCCGAGCTGCCGGTGCAGTACGCGGACTACGCCCTGTGGCAGCGGCGCTGGCTGGCCGGCGCTGAGCTGGAGCGGCAGGCCGCGTGGTGGCGGGAGCGGCTGGCCGGGGCCCCCGCGCTGCTGGAGGTGCCCACCGACCGCCCCCGCACCGCCGATGCCGTCCCCCTGCCGGGAATCGCGCGGCTGGCGGTGGACCCCGGCGCCGCGGCGCGCCTGCGCGAGCTGGCACGGCGCGAGGGGGCCACGCCGTTCATGGTGGCGCTGGCCGCGTGGCAGGCGCTGCTGGCCCGCTGGTCCGGCCAGGACGACGTGGTGGTGGGCACCCCCGTCGCCGGGCGCACGCGCGGCGAGACGGAGGGGCTCATCGGCTTCTTCGTCAACACGCTGGCGCTGCGCACGGACCTGTCCGGCGATCCCGACCTGCCGGAGCTGCTGCGCCGCGTCCGCGAGGGCGTGCTGGGCGCCTTCGCCCACCAGGACCTGCCCTTCGAGCGGCTGGTGGACGAGCTGGGCGTGGAGCGCAGCCTGGCGTGGACGCCCGTCTTCCAGGCCATGCTGACGCTGCGGCCCGCGGCCCCCGCCGGGACGGACGCCGTGCTGCGGTTGGGCAGCGCGCGGCTGGAGGAGGCGGCGTCCGCCGACGGCGCGCCCAAGTTCGACCTGTCGCTGGACCTGCACGACGACGGCGTGGCGATCGCGGGCGTGCTACGCTACCGCGCCGACCGCTTCGAGGCGGCGACGGCGGACCGGCTGGCCGCCCACTTCGCGCGGCTGCTGCAGGCGTGGCCGGCGGACCCGGATCTGCCGCTTTCCCGCGTGGAGCTGATGGACGCGGAGGAGCGCGCCGCCGCCCTGGCCGCCGCCCGCGGGCCGGCGCGCCCGTATCCGTTCATCCCCGTGCACCGGCAGGTGGCGGCCCAGGCCGCGCGGACGCCCGACGCCGTGGCCGTGGTCGCGGGCGGCACACGCCTGACCTATGCCGCGGTGGAGGGGAGCGCCGCGCGGCTGGCGCGCGAGCTCCGCGCCCGCGGCGCGGGCCCGGGCACCTGCATTCCCTTCGTGCTGGAGCGCGGCGCCGAGGTCCCCGTCGCCATGCTGGCCGTACTGAAGACGGGCGCGGCGTTCGTGCCGCTGGACCCGCGCTGGCCGGCCGGGCGCATTCGCGCCGCGCTGGCGGAGCTGGCCGCCCCCGCCGTCCTGGCCGCGCCGGGCGCGGAGGACGCCGAGTGGGCCCGCGGCCACGCCGTGCTCGCCGCCGTCGCCGATCCCGCCGCGGCGCCGCCGGAGGACGAAGACGCGGACGCGGGGGCGGAGGACGCCATCTACGTCATCTACACCTCCGGCTCCACCGGCCGTCCCAAGGGCGTGGTGGTGCCCCACCGCGGCATCGCCAACCGCTTCGCCTGGATGACGGAGTGGTTCGGCGCGGACGCGGCCCGCTCCGTCCTGCAGACCACGCGGCACGTGTACGACAGCGCCGTGTGGCAGCTGCTGTGGCCGCTGACGCTGGGCGGCCGCACGGTGGTCCCCGACGAGGGCGCCGAAGGGGACGCGGCGGCCATCGCGGCGCTGGTGGCGGCGGAAGCGGTTACCCTCACCGACTTCGTCCCCTCCGTGCTGGGCGCGTACCTGCCGCGGCTGGAGGCGGACGACGCCCTGCGGGCGGGGATGGGATCGCTGCGGGCGGTGATCCTGGGCGGCGAGCAGATCGCCGCGCCGGCCACGTACCGCTTCATGGAGCTGTTCCCGGACGTCCTGGTCGCCAACCTGTACGGGCCCACGGAAGCCAGCATCGGCTGCATCGCCTACCGGGTGACGGGCGCCGAGGGCGGGCGCATCCCCATCGGCCGGCCCATCGCCAACGCCTGCGCGCTGGTGCTGGACCGCCACCGCCGCCTGCTTCCCGCCGGCGTCCCCGGCGAGCTGTACCTGGCGGGCGCCTGCGTGGGCACCGGCTACCTGGGAGACGGCGAGAAGACGCGGGCTGCATTCGTCCCCAATCCCTTCCCCGAGCTGGGCGGCGGGCGGATGTACCGCACGGGGGACCGCGCGCGCTGGCTGCCGGACGGCAACCTGGAGTTCCTGGGCCGCGTGGACGACCAGGTGAAGATCCGCGGCTTCCGCATCGAGCCGGGCGAGATCGAGGCCGCCCTGCGCGGGCATCCGTCCGTCCGCGACGCCGTGGTGGTGGTGCGCGAGGACGCGCCCGGCGGCCGGCGGCTGGTGGGCTACGTGGCCGCCGCGCCCGGCGCGGTGAGCCCGGCGGCGCTGCGCGTCCACCTGCGCGAGCGGCTGCCGGAGCACATGGTGCCCGCCGCGTTCGCCGTGCTGGACGCGCTGCCGCTGACGCCGGGCGGCAAGGTGGACCGCCGCGCGCTTCCCGCGCCGGAGCACGGGGACGGCGAGGCGTACCTGGCCCCGCGCACGCCCGTGGAAGAGGTGCTGGCGGGGATCTGGGCGGAGGTGCTGCGGGCCCCGCGGGTGGGCGTGCACGACGACTTCTTCGCGCTGGGCGGACACTCGCTGCTGGCGACCCGCGTGGTGTCGCGCGTCCGCGAGGCGTTCGGGGTGGAGGTGCCGCTGCGGGCGCTGTTCGAGGCGCCCACGGTGGACCGGCTGGCGGAGCGGGTGGAGGCGCTGCTTCGCGAGGGCGGGGCGGGGCAGGCGCCGCCGCTGGTTCCCGTCGCGCGTGAAGGTGCGCTGCCGCTGTCGTTCGCGCAGGAGCGGCTGTGGTTCCTGGACCAGCTGCAGCCGGGGAGCGCCGCGTACAACCTGCCGTACGCGCTGCGGCTGACGGGCGCGCTGGACGTGGATGCGCTGGAGCGCACGCTGGCGGAG
>DATAAG010000241.1:0-3590 GCA_036260235.1 Longimicrobium sp. | reverse complement strand
CAGCAGAGTCAGCAGAGAACAAACTCTGTTGACTCTGCTGACTCTGTGTGAGGCATTTTTCTGTTTGTGATTCCGCCGGTCCGCACCGTGCGTCATCCCGCGCGGGCGCCCGGCGGGCGGTGGCGGCAGGTGCCGCCGCTGCATAAGTTACCGCGGCTCGCCCTCCGCCCAGACGGCGGCAGGGCTTACGGGCGCATCCGCACGCGCGTGCGCCACCACGATCGCTGGACCCATGGCTGAGCTTCGCTTTCACGGCCCCAACGCGGGCTACGTGCTCGAGCTGTACGAGCGCTTTCAGCGCGACCCCGCCTCGGTGGACGAGGGGTGGCGCGCCTACCTCTCGTCGCTCTCCGCGGCGGACGTGCAGGCGCTGGAGTCCGCCGCCGCCCCCACCGCTCCATCGGCCGCGGCGCCGGGCGTGGACCTGCAGAAGGTCTTCGCCGCGCGCGAGCTGGGACGCGCGATCCGCGCGCGCGGCCACACCGCGGCAAAGCTGGACCCGCTGGGCCACGACGCGCCCGCGGACCCGGTGCTGGAGCCGTCGCGCTACGGGCTGACCGAAGACGAGCTGGCGCGGCTTCCCGCCAGCTCCGTCTTCGGGCACGATCCCTCCTCGCCCCACGCGCTGGCGGAGATCCAGCGGCTGCGCACGGTCTACATGGGAACGGTGGGGTACGAGTGGCTCCACCTGCCCAACCCCGACGAGCGGACCTGGCTGCGCGAGGCCATCGAGAGCGGGCGCTTCAGCCAGCCGCTCTCCCCGGAGGAGAGGCGCGCGCTGCTGGAGCGGCTGTCGCAGGTGGAGGGCTTCGAGCGCTTCCTGCACCGCGCCTTCTTCGGGCAGAAGCGGTTCAGCATCGAGGGGACGGACGCGATGGTCCCCATGCTGGACGAGATCATCCGCGAAGCCGCCGGCGCGGGCGCGACGGACGTGCTGATCGGCATGGCGCACCGCGGGCGGCTGAACGTGCTGACCCACGTGCTGGGGAAGCCGTACGCGATGATGCTGGCCGGCTTCAAGGTGGCGCAGATGTCGCCGGGCACGGACGACGAGCAGAACAGCGACGAGCCCTCCGGCGACGTGAAGTACCACATGGGGTGGGAGGACGAGCGCCAGGTGGACGGCCGCCCCGTGCGCGTGCGCCTTTCTCCCAATCCCAGCCACCTGGAGTTCGTCGGCCCCGTGGTCGTGGGGATGACGCGCGCGGCGCAGGACGACACCTCCGCCCCCGGCCTCCCGAAGGTGGACACCTCGCGCGGGGTGGGCGTGCTGATCCACGGCGACGCGGCCTTCCCCGGGCAGGGCGTGGTGCCGGAGACCTTCAACATGCAGTCGCTGCAGGGCTACACCGTGGGCGGCACCCTGCACATCATCGCCAACAACCAGGTGGGCTTCACCACCGACCCGCAGCAGGGCCGCTCCACCCGCTACTCCAGCGACTTGGCCAAGGGCTTCGAGGTCCCCGTCGTCCACGTGAACGCGGACGACCCGGAGGCGTGCCTGGCGGTGGCGCGGCTGGCGCACGCGTACCGGCGCCAGTGGGGCAAGGACTTCGTCATCGACCTGGTGGGCTACCGCCGCTGGGGCCACAACGAGGGCGACGAGCCGTTCTTCACCCAGCCGGTGATGTACGGCGTGATCAAGGACCATCCCACCGTCCGCGAGCGGTTCGCGAACCGGCTGGTGGACGAGGGCGTGCTGACCCGCGAGGAGGCGGACGCGGCGTACCAGCGGGTGCTGGACGAGCTCTCCCGCGTGCTGGACGAGATCGGCGACAGGCCCAGGCTGACCGTCCACGAGGATCCGCCCTCGCCCAACGGCCGCCCGCCGCGCGCCACCGCGGTGCCGCGCGAGACGCTGCTGGAGCTGAACCGCGCGCTCCTGGCGCGGCCGGAGGGCTTTACGCCCAACGCCCGCCTCGAACGCGTGCTGCAGAAGCGCGCGGAGGCGGAGAACGGGCAGCCGAACATCGACTGGGGGCACGCGGAGGCGCTGGCGTTCGCCTCGCTGCTGGCGGAGGAGGTGCCGGTGCGGCTGACGGGGCAGGACGTGGAGCGCGGCACCTTCAGCCACCGGCACGCCGTGCTGCGCGACGCCAACACCGGCGCGCGCCTGAACGTCTTCCACCATCTTCCCCAGGCGAAGGCGAGCTTCGAGATCCACAACTCGCCGCTCTCGGAGCTGGCGGTGGTGGGCTTCGAGTACGGCTACACCGTGGGAGACCCGGAGGCGCTGGTGCTGTGGGAGGCGCAGTTCGGCGACTTCGTGAACGGCGCGCAGGTGATGATCGACCAGTACCTGGCCGCGTCGTACCAGAAGTGGGAGCAGACCTCCGGGCTCACCCTCCTCCTTCCGCACGGCTACGAGGGGCAGGGGCCGGAGCACAGCAGCGCGCGGCTGGAGCGCTTCCTCCAGCTCTGCGCGGAGAACAACCTGCGGGTGGCCAACTGCACCACCAGCGCCAACTACTTCCACCTGCTGCGCCGCCAGGCCGCCATGCTGCACCAGGACCCGCGGCCGCTGGTGGTGATGAGCCCCAAGAGCCTGCTGCGCCACCCGCTGGCCGCGTCCAGCATCGACCAGCTGGCGCAGGGCACCTTCCAGCCGGTGATCCCGGACCCGGCCGCCGCGGAGCGCGCCGAAGGCGTCACGCGCCTCCTGCTCTGCTCCGGCAAGGTGTACGTGGACCTGGTGGGGAGCACGGAGGACCAGCGGAAGGAGCGCGCGGCGATCGAGGGGATCGACCGCGTCGCCATCGGCCGGGTGGAGGAGCTGTATCCCTTTCCGGAGGAGGAGATCCGCGCCCTGGCCGGCTCGTATCCCAACCTGCAGGAGGTGGTGTGGGTGCAGGAGGAGCCCCGGAACATGGGCGCGTGGACGTACGTGGGGCCGCGGCTGGAGGACGCGCTGGGGATGGAGGTGGCGTACGTGGGCCGGCCCGAGCGCGCCAGCCCCGCGGAGGGCTACCAGCACCGCCACCAGCAGGAGCAGAACCGCATCGTGGACGCCGCGCTGTCCGGCGCGCCGCAGGCGGGCCCGCCCGCGCGGGACGAAGGCGAGATGCTGATCGGCAAGCGGAAGCTGTGACAACTGCGAGGTTACAGGGGACAGGGTACAGGTTACGGTAGCGGCGGACGTTGTTGCAGCCTGTAACCTGTCCCCTGTAACCTGTCCCCTTCTTTTCAAACGTACCGGAGCAACAGAATGCCCGTGGAGATCCGAGTTCCGCCCCTGGGAGAGTCCGTGGTCGAGGCCACCGTGGGCCGGTGGACCAGGAAGGAGGGCGACCGCGTCGCCAAGGACGAGATCCTGGTGGAGCTGGAGACGGACAAGATCACCGTCGAGGTCGCCGCGCAGGCCGCCGGCACGCTGGGCAAGATCCAGAAGAACGAGGGCGACACCGTCGGCGTGAACGAGCTGCTGGGGATGCTGGAGACGGACGGCGCCTCTCCCGCGGACACGGCGGGGAAGACCGCCTCCGCCCGCTACGAGGAGAAGGCGCCCGCGGAGCAGCCCGCGCCCGCTGCCGCTGCTCCCGCGGCGGATGGCGGATCGGCGGACGCGCAGACGTCGCCCGCGGTGCGCGCAC
>DATAAG010000240.1:0-1686 GCA_036260235.1 Longimicrobium sp. | reverse complement strand
GCGAGGACGTCCCCGGGGAGAAGCGGCTGGTGGCGTACGTGGTGGGCGATGCGGAGGCGGGAGTGCTGCGCGAGCACCTGCGCCGGGAACTGCCGGAGTACATGGTGCCGGCGGCTTTCGTCCCGCTGGAGCGGCTGCCGCTGACGCCCAACGGCAAGCTGGACCGCAAGGCGCTGCCGGCGCCGGAGGGGGATGCGTACGCGCGGCGGAGCTACGAGGCACCGCAGGGGGAGGTGGAGGGGGCGCTGGCTGGGATCAGGGGAGAGGTGCTGGGGGTGGAGCGGGTGGGGCGGTGGGACCACTTCTTCGAGCTGGGCGGCCACTCGCTCCTGGCGATCAAGCTGATCGGACGGATGCGGCGGGTGGGGCTGTACATGGAAGTGCGGGCACTGTTCACCACACCGGTGCTGGCCGACCTGGCATTGGCCGTGGGCCGGGCGTCTCTGGAGGTGGAGGTCCCCGCGAACGCGATCCCGAAGGGGTGCGAATCCCTCACGCCGGAGATGCTGCCGCTGGTGGAGCTGAGCCAGGCGGAGATCGACCGGATCGTGGCGGAGGTGCCGGGCGGAGCCGCGAACGTGCAGGACATCTATCCGCTGGCCCCGCTGCAGGAGGGGATCCTCTTCCACTACCTGCTGTCGCAGGAGGGGGACCCGTACCTGATGTCCAGCGTGACCGAGTTCGACACCCGCGCCCGCCTGGAGCAGTACCTGGCGGCACTGCAGGCGGTGATCGACCGCCACGATGTCCTGCGCACGGCACTGGCCTGGGAGGGGCTGCGCGAGCCGGTGCAGGTCGTCTGGCGGCACGCGCCGCTGCCGGTGGAGGAGGTGGAGCTGGATGCGGAGGCAGGGGATGCGGCCGAGCAGCTGTGGCGGCGCTACGACCCCCGGCGGTACCGGATGGACCTGACGCGGGCGCCGCTGCGGCGGGCGTGCATCGCCGAGGACCGCGCACGTGGCCGGTGGCTGCTGCTGATGCTCAAGCACCACCTGACGAGCGACCACGAGTCGCTGGAGGTGCAGCAGGAGGAGACCGCGGCTCACCTGCTGGGCCGCGAGTCGGAGCTGCCGGCGCCGCTGCCCTTCCGCAACTACGTGGCGCAGGCGCGCCTGGGAGTGAGCCGGGAGGAGCACGAGCGGTTCTTCCGCGGGATGCTGGCGGACGTGGAGGAGCCGACGGCGCCGTACGGTCTGCTGGACGTGTGGGGGGAGGGACGCGGGATCGGGGAGGCGCGGCTTCCGGTAGCGGGCGATCTGGGCGCACGGCTGCGCCGCCGGGCGCGGGCGCTGGGGGTGAGCGCGGCGAGCCTGTGCCACCTGGCGTGGGCGCAGGTGCTGGCGCGGCTGAGCGGCCGAGCGGACGTGGTCTTCGGGACGCTGCTCTTCGGCCGCATGCAGGGCGGAGAGGGCGCCGACCGGGTGATGGGCCCGTTCATCAACACGCTGCCGGTGCGGATCGGGGTGGCAGAGGAAGGGGTCGAGGCGGCGATGCGGCGCACGCACGCGCTGCTGGCGGACCTGCTGCGGCACGAGCACGCCTCGTTGGCGCTGGCGCAGCGCTGCAGCGGGGTGGCGGCACCCGCGCCGCTCTTCACCTCGCTGCTGAACTATCGCTACAGCGGCGCGACGAGTCGTTCGCAGCAGGCGGGGCAGCCGAAGGAGGGCGTGCGGGGCATTCGCGCAC
>DATAAG010000239.1:0-22547 GCA_036260235.1 Longimicrobium sp. | reverse complement strand
AGCACTCCGATGTTCATCAGGTCGGTCAGCCGGTCTCCATCATGCCGCACCTTGCTCACACGCGCCATCCGGGCCTCCCTCAGGTTGGGGTCCGGTGGTAATCTACTCCCCTGAGGTGAACAAAGTAAACGGTATTGCGCGAAGGCGGACAGCGTGTAGTCGTTGCGGCGACTTTAGTCGCTGGACGGCGGTCGCGACGGGGCTTGGTTACCGGATCAGATTCGCAATGGGCATTATATCTGGCTGTTCTCTCCACCTCTGTACGCGTGACGTCGTCTCCCGGGTCCGGGGATGAGCGGCTGAAGAGCCGGCGTTGCGGTCGCGGACGTCACGTCGTCCGGCACGCGCCGGCGGAGCGATGTCTCGAATCTATCCCCCCGGCGCGCACCGCATTACATTGTCCGGTCCCACTTCTGGACGAAACGCAGCGCCATGGCAACGCTACCGCACAACAAGCTGGTCGCCGTGCCGGCCGGCGGCACCCCGCAGGTGCACGAGCCCGGGCACGACGAGCACCGCAACCCGGGAATGCCGCTGGACCTGGACTGGGTGGAGGCGGTGCGCGTGAACCGCAGCGCCGTGGAGCGCCGCGCCGCCACCATCCCCACCCGCCGCACGGTCAAGAAGCAGTGGCAGGCGGCGTGGCTGCTGCGCGCCATCACGCTGATGGACCTGACCACCCTTTCCGGCGACGACACGCCGGGGACGGTGCGCCGCCTCTGCGCCAAGGCGCGCCAGCCGGTGCGGCCGGACCTGCTGGAGGCGCTGGGCGCGCAGGAGCTGCCCATCCGCACCGCCGCCGTCTGCGTCTACCACGCGCTGGTGCCCACGGCCGTGGAGGCGCTGCGTGGATCGGGGATCCCCGTCGCCGCGGTCTCCACCGGCTTCCCGGCCGGCCTGTCGCCCTTCGAGCAGCGGGTGGAGGAGATCCACGCCTCGGTGGAGGCGGGGGCGGAGGAGATCGACATCGTCATCACCCGCGCGCACGTGCTCACCGGCAACTGGCCGGCGCTGTACGACGAGGTGCGCGCCTTCCGGCAGGCGTGCGGCCCCGCGCACCTCAAGACCATCCTGGCCACCGGCGAGCTGGCGACGCTCCGCAACATCGCGAAGGCGTCGCTGGTGTGCATGATGGCCGGCGCGGACTTCATCAAGACCTCCACCGGCAAGGAGGCGGAGAACGCCACCCTTCCCGTGGGGCTCACCATGGTGCGCGCCATCCGCGAGTACCGCGAGCGCACGGGCCACCTGGTGGGCTTCAAGCCGGCGGGCGGCATCAAGACGGCCAGGCAGTCGCTGGACTGGATGCTGATGATGAAGGAGGAGCTGGGCGTGGAGTACGTGCGCCCCAGCCTGTTCCGGTTCGGCGCCAGCTCGCTGCTGGGCGACATCGAGCGCCAGCTGGAGCACCACGCCACCGGCCGCTACTCCGCCGCCCACCGCCACCCCATGGCCTAGCGCGGATCGACGGGCGGATCAACGATGCACGGCGCGGGGGATGCAGATCCTTCGCGTCGTGTCGTTTTCCGTACGCACTGGACAGCTACGCGATTCCCAGATTCCCAATAGATTTCGAGGCGAAAAGGAGACGATCCCATGCGTGCGATCGAGTTTTCTGAAGGGGATTACACCGCCATCCAGGACGCGGCGGCCCGGGAGGGCATTCCCATGAACGTGTGGGTCATGGCGAACCTTCCGCTGAATCGCTCGGAGTGTGACTCCACGGAGGCACCGCCGGCTTCCGGAGGCAAGCCTGCCCGGACGATGGCGGACCTGTTCGCGGGACGGGTGGGGCTGGCCGCGAGCGGCGGAGACGGCCGGCTCTCCGAGAACACCGGTGAGAAGTTCACCGACATCCTGGTGAAGAAGCGCCGGCAGGGTCGCCTGTGACCCTGTGCGACACGGGTCCGCTGGTCGCGATCGTGGATGCCCACGACGTGCACCATTCGCGCTGTGTGGAGGCGCTTGCCTTCATTCCGGCCGGCGAGATGATGACGATCTGGCCGTGCCTCACCGAAGCAATGTACCTGCTGAGCCGCGAGGCCGGCGCGCGGGCGCAGGAGGCACTCTGGCAGTACGTCGCGGACGGTCTGGTAAGACTGTACGAGCCCGCACCGGGAGAGTGGCGGCGCATGCGCTCGCTCATGCCGCGACGCGCCAATGGATCTCGCAGACGCCTCTCTGGTCACGGCGGCCGAGCGGATCGGAACCACCCGCGTCTTCACCGTGGACGGCCACTTTCGCGCATACCGCATCGAAGACCGGCACGCGTTCGAAGTGCTACCCTGACGTCCTGCAGGTGCACGCCCAGAAGCCCCGTACGGCGAGCGTGAGCGAGCCGGGACGGGGCTTCTTGATTTCCGGATGCAGCGGTCCCGGTCCGCGAAGGCGGGGCGAGCTCCCGGCGGCGAATCCATTCGCTCCTGGAGGCGGGCGGCGCGGTGCCCGGTCGGATCCGCAACGGGCTCCGGCCGCTCCGCCAGGGCTGGGTTCTACCCGCCCGCCGTCATCGACGCGGCAAGCGAGGAGGCGCTCCCCGCGCTCCCGTGGCGGCCGGCGGGGTGGCGGGCGGCGATGCGCTCAGCGACGATGGTGGCGAGCGCCATGATGGTCTCCTGCGGGTTCACGCCCGGCGCGGTGGGGAGGAGCGAGCCATCCGCCACGTAGAGGCCGGGGACGCCGTGCCGCTCGCCGTCGGGGGTGCAGCCGCTGGTGGCCGGGTCCGTGCCGATGCGGCAGGTGCCGTTCACGTGCGCGGAGAGCACCCCCAGCTGGTTGGGACCGGACGGTCTCCGCGCCATGCTCGCGAGCTCCCTGGGCGAGCGCATCCGGCAGAGGTGAGCGTGCAGCGTGGACACCTCCTGCGCCCCCGCGGCGAAGTGGATGCGCGCGGCGGCGTCCATCCCCCGCAGCAAGCGGGACCGGTCGGTCGCGGAGAGGCGGTAGTGGATGCGGGTGCGGCCGTTCCGGTCCACCCGCACCCCCCCGTTCGACCGCGCGCGGTCCGCCCCGTCGCGCACCAGGACGATCATCGATCCCAGGTACGGTGCCGCCTCCATCATCTCCCGGTGCGCCGCGCCGAAGCCGGGAAGCGCCACGGCGCTGAGCGCGGGGTAGAAGGGCGGCGTCTCGATCCAGAAGCCGTAGCCGTCGCTGCCGCGCAGGAATTCGTCGCAGACGGCGGAGAGCGGGATTCCCGCGGCGCCGTACATCTCGCGCCCGTAGCGGCCGATCACGCCCGTCGTGGGGTGCAGGCGCAGGAAGCGCCCCACGCCCCCGCCGCCCATCCCCGAGCGCTGCAGCAGCGCCGGCGTCTCCACCGCGCCGCCGGCCAGCACCACGACGGGCGCCTCCACCGTCAGCCGTCCGCGCCCCGCGCCCGACGCGCGGTCCAGGATGGTGGCGTGCACGCGCTTGAGCGGCGCGCCGCCGCCCTGCTCCACCAGCTCCACGCGCTCCGCCCGGACGTCCGCGAAGAGGCGCGCCCCGGCGGCCAGGGCGGCGGGGACGTACACGTCCGCGGCCGCGCGGCGCGCGCCGTACCGGCAGCCCAGGCCGCAGAAGCCGGAGCGGACGCAGCCGTGCGCGTTGATCCGGAGCGCCGAGGCGCTCCACCCCAGGGCGCGGGCGCCCTCCAGCAGCACGCGGTTGACCGGCGAGTGCGCGTCGTCCGGCACCACGCGGGTGTGCGTCTCTTCCTCGATGCGGTCGAAGACGGGCGCCAGGTCCGCCGGGCGCATCCCCACCGTGCCGTGCGCGGCGGCCCACTCGTCCAGCACCCAGTCCGGGGTGCGGAGCATCACCAGCCAGTTGACGGTGGTGCCGCCCCCCACCGCGCGCCCCTGCAGGATGGGGAGCGCCAGGTCGTCCGTGGCGCGGGCGCCGCCCTCCGCGTACAGGCGGGGCGCCATCTCCGCCTCGCGCTCCGTGAACTGCGGGTGCCGCCAGAAGGCGCCCTCCTCCAGCAGCACCACCTCGTGCCCCGCCTCCGCCAGCCGCGCGGCCGCCACCGCCCCGCCGGCCCCGCTGCCGATCACGCAGACGTCCGCGCGGACGCGGGTGTCGCCGCGCAGGCGGGCGCCCTCGACGATGCCGTCCAGCGTGGGGTCGCCCGCCAGCATGTCCAGCTGGGGGCGGATGGGGATGATGCGCGCGGCGCGCCCGCCGTCCTGCCGCGCCACCGGCTCCGCGTCGGTCGAAACGCCGGGGAGCGGCCCCTCCCACGCCAGCTCCGGCGAGCGCTCGTGCAGCGGGCCGCGGTAGCCGATCGCCGCCTGGTTGGCGGGATCGGCGTAGTAGGTGGAGAGGACGAGGCGGCGGAGGGCCTGGAAGGCAGTGCGCAGCAGGGGGATGCGGCTGGTCTCCCATCCGCGCAGCCACGCGTCCTGCCGCGGCGCCGGGAGGTCCGCGAAGCCGTGCGCGCGGCCGGCGTTCACCAGGCCGGCGGCGGGGGCGGCCATCATCGACAGCAGCCCGCCCACCTTCTTCCCCTGCTCCGGGTCCATCCCGTCCAGCCGCACCTCCACGGCGCGGGCCAGGCGCACGGCGGCCGGGTCCGGCTCGTCCGGAAGCGGCACCATGCACCTGCACAGGGCGACCAGCGTGGCTTGCTGTCGCGGAGAGAGCATCTGTCCGTGTGGATGAAGGCGGGGCGGGAGGGACGCTCAAGGTTGCGCGCGCGACACCCGTTTGTCAACGCATCCGCCGCGCGCGGGGGAGGTCGCGGCGCGTCCGGCCGGGAAACATCCAAAGTGCCCCCTGGCAACGAGATACGCCCGGGCACGGGCCCGCATCTTGCAACTTCCGCCGTCCCCTGCCCGGGCCGGAAGGGGCAGGCTCGGAAGTGAAGGAACCCGAACGGGAAAGGGAGTGGATGATGAACTACGAGCGGGACTACGGGAACCGGAACCTCCTGGAGCGGGCGGCGCAGCGGGTGCGCGGCTGGATGGGCCACCGCGGCGGCCGCGACATGGAGTACGACGACGGGTACCGTGGCGGGATGATGAACCGCGGCTGGGACGACGACCGCGGCTACCGCGAGATGGGCGACGTGAGCGGCCGCGGCGGGTACGCCGGCGGGATGGACCGCGGGTACGGCGCCGCCAACTGGCGCGGCTACAACGACGACTGGAACCGCGGGATGGGCGGCGGCTGGGGCCGCGGCGGAGGCGGCGAGTACCGCACCGGCGGCTACGACGCCGGCCACGGCGGGTGGGACGTGGAGTGGGACGACAACCGCGCGGGCGGCTACGGGATGAACCGCGGCGGCGGCATGGACCGCGGCGGCATGGACCGGGGCGGCATGGACCGGGGCTGGACCGGCGGCGACGAGCGCGACCACTACATGGGCCGCGACTTCCAGACCAACCAGGGCCGCTACGGCCACGACCGCGGCTGGCGCGGCGACCTGGACGACGCCACCCTGCCGGGCGGCGACTGGAACCGCGGCGGCATGGGCCGCGGCATGATGGGCCGCGACACGATGGACCGCGGCGCCATGGGCGGGATGAACCGCGGCACGATGGGCGGCATGGACCGCGACTGGGACCGCGGCATGGACCGTGACTGGGACCGCACCAGCCGCGGCGACTGGAACCGCGGGATGCAGGGCGGGAAGGGCCGCGGCTACGCCGGCGGCGGCGGGATGATGGGCCCCGACACCGACATGGGCGACGCCGGCGGCGGGACGATCGGCAACTACGGCGCGTACGGCGGCTACGGCTTGGACCGGTTCCGCAGCGCCAGCGCGGGCGGCGTGCCCAGCGGCCAGTACTTCCGCGGCTACGGCGTGGGCTCCGGCTACCGCGGGTGATCCCCCGCGGCGGACGCGGAGCAGAGGGGGCGGGCCCGGACTTCCGGGCCCGCCCTCATCTCTTCCCTGAACGCCAGAGAACCGGCCTCACGCTCATACCAGGCCGAAAGAACAACGGCGAAAAGGTACAGAAGGACAGACAAAAGCCAGAGATGCAGAGGACGACTCGCCGATCCTCTGTACCCCGACTTTTTCAGGATGGGGTGTCACGCAGAGTCAGCAGAGTCAGCAGGGAACGACTCTGTCAACTCTGCTCACCCTGCGTGAGGCCCTCTCTTTTCTTCGCTATGCCCGCTCCTGCGCCTTCTTTGCCATGCGGGCGGCGAGGCTGCGCGGAACCAGCCGCGCGCCCGCCGCCATCACCCGGTTCGCCGCGCCGGGGATCACCGACGACCTGCCGGCGCGCATGGCGTTGTAGCCGGCCTCGGCCACCTGCGCGGCGGTCATCACGTGGCCCAGGCGGAACAGGCGCGAGCTTTCCATGTTCGCCGTCGCCTGGAACCCGGTGCGGGTGGCGCCGGGGCAGAGCGCCGTCGCCGTGACGCCGGTGCCCGCCAGCTCCACCGACAGCGCTTCGGAGAAGCTGAGGACGTACGCCTTGCTGGCGTAGTAGACCGCCATCAGCGGCCCCGGCTGGAACGCCGCGGTGGAGGCGACGTTCAGCAGGTAGCCGCGGCGGCGCTGCACCATGGCGGGGAGGAAGAGCTTGGAGAGGTGCGTGAGCGCCACCACGTTCACCTGCAGCATCTCCAGCTCGCGCCCCAGCTCGGTGACCGGCTCGCCGCCGCCGGTGTCGACGAACGATCCCATCAGCCCGAAGCCGGCGTTGTTCACCAGCGCCTCCACCTGCACGCCCAGCCCCTGGACGGCGTCGTGGACGGCCTGCGGTGCCGTGGGGTCCGCCAGGTCGGCGGGGACCACGTGGCAGCGGGCGCCGTACGCCTGCGCCAGCTCGCGCCCCACCTTCTCCAGCTCGTCGCGGCTGCGCGCCACCAGCACCACCTCCCACCCGTCGCGGGCGAACAGCCGCGCCAGCTCCGCCCCGATCCCCCCCGACGCGCCGGTCACCAGCGCCGTGCGCCTGCCGTTTCCGTCCGCCATCCATCCCTCCAGGGTTGGTTCGATGATCCGCCCGGTCACGATCCCGGCCGCGCGTCCGCCTCCGCCCGCATCCCCTTCAGCAGCGCGGATACGAGCAGCCGCAGGTCCTCCTCGAAGTCCACGCGCGCCGGCGCCAGCTCCGGCGCCTCCATCACCCGGCGGATGACGGGGCTGGGCTGGGCCAGCTGCCACACGCCGATGACCAGCGCGTGCAGGTGCACCAGGAAGCGTGCGCCCTCGCCCGCCCGCAGGAACGGGAGCCGCGCCTCCAGCCGGTGGCCGGTGACCTCCGCGCGGTGCATCACCTGGCGCTTGAAGCGGAGCGCGGCGTCGAACTCCACGTTGTGCTCCACGATGCCGGGGAGGATGCTGAGCAGCCGCGCCAGCGTCTCGCGGCCCGCGATGGAGGCAAGAACCACGTCCGCCGCGCGCTCGGGCGTCCATTCGCCCTGCGCGTCGTCCAGGCGCCGGTCCATGCTGTCGAACCACGCGCCGAAGCCGTTCTCCAGCAGCGCCAGGAACAGCTCCTCCTTGGTGCGGAAGTACAGGTAGAGCGTGCCCTTGGCCAGCCCCGCCTCCCGCGCCAGCGCCGCCATGGTGAACGCCGCGAACGAGGGCTCGCGCGTGTACATCCTCCACGCGGTCATGAGGATGGCGTTCCGCCGCTCCTGCTTGTCCTCCTCGCTTCGTGCCCTGCGCATCCGCCTCCTCCGCCGAATCAAGTGACTGCCGGTCAGTAAAGTAGCCTGTCCTCGTCTTTTGTCAATTTCCGCCATTCGCCCCGGCCGCCCGTGCCTCCGCCTTCCGGGGGCTTCCGCGAAAACTTGCCGGGGCGGGAGGAACCGGGCGGCGCCGGTGAAGCACGGAGCCCTCCGCCTCCGTAAGGGAGTGTGTGAAAGATGGAAACCCTGTTCTGCTACCGGGATCGTAGCAATGTCTGTCCGGCCGCGTTATGTTGAGAGGAGTGCTCCCCGGGGGCGGTGCGCAACGCGAGCGTATCCGCCTGTTTTGCGCCGATTGTCTCCCGGGGAGTTCGAGATTAGTTTGTCCTGTCCGCCTCCGGGTGCGACCGTGGTTTCGCCCACGCTGCCTGTCCGGCCAGCGCTGCCCGCCGGCGCGTGCTCCCGCCGTCCACTGTACGACCCTGCCGGGTTGCCTCCGATGCTTCGCTTCTCCTTTCTGCTGCGGATCGTCTCGCTTTTCCTGGCCGCATCCGTCCCTCTGCGGCTGGCGGGGCAGGTGCAGACCCGTGTGGACTACGTGGTGCTGATCGACATCTCCGGGTCCATGGCGGGACGCCCGGAGGGGAGCGGCAACGTCAACATCTTTCCGCAGGTCCAGCAGGCGGTCGGGCAGTTCATCTCCGAGCTGGAGCCGGGAAGCCACGTCTTCATCACGCCGTTCGCCGAGACGCTGGGAGCAACGCGGCGATTCGAGATCGGCGGGCCCGGTTCAGCGCAGGAGGCCATCGCGTACGTGAACTCGCTGCAGGCGACGGGCTCGGAGACGCACGTGTACGGGGCCATGCGTGACGTCTTTGCCCGGTACAACGACTTTCGCAGGGCCCAGGACGACCGCGTGGGCGTGCTGATGGTGTTCACCGACGGGCTGGACAACGGCCCCGAGGGGCTGAGCATGCGCGACGTGGTGCAGCAGTTCGGGCTGCAGCGCAAGGAGAACGACTTCATCTACTACGCCACCCTGGGCGTGAACCTGCCTCCCGAAGAGGCTGCGGCGCTGGTGGGGAGCGGCTTTGGCGCGCACGACCCCAGCCCCCGGGGCGACGTGCACCCCGTTCGCATCGTGCAGCCCCGGTACGCCCTGCTCTCCTTCGGCAACCTGCAGCGCAACCCGCAGAGCCAGCGGCAGCTGCGGCTGGACGTGCGGGGCCAGCTGCCCCCGGAGTTCCGGCTGGGCACCAGCACCCAGTTCCCGCAGCTGGCCGAGCGCGGGATCTACGTGGAGGTGAGCCCCAAGCGCGTGGCGGTGCAGGAGGAGGTGCGGCTGGGGCTGACGCTGGTGAACGCCGAGGGGATCCCGACCGGCGACTACGAAGGCGTGATCCAGCTGGAGTCGTCGGACCCGCAGGTGATCGTCGTCCCCCGGCAGATCCGCGCCCGCTTTACCTACGCACCGCCGCGCACGGCGCGGATGCTCGCGCCGCCCGGGCGCGAGCGCCTCGAGCTGGCGCTGGGCCGGGTGGACCCATGGCGCGCGCGGGAGGGCCGTGACGCCGCGGGCGACTCGCTGCGCCTGGACCTGGACCGCGAGGCGGCGGCGCGCGGAGGGAACTTCGGCGTGCGTGTCCGACAGGACGCAAGAAACCCGTCGGTGCTCCCCGCCCAGGCGCTGCGCGTGAACGGGGTCGCCGGCGAGATGCACAACGTGGACGCCGCCGCGCGCCGGCTCGCCTTTGGCGTCGAGGTGGACCGGAACCAGGTCAAGCCCGGCACCTATCGCGGCACCCTGCTGCTGGAGGACGGGAGCGTGGAGCTGCAGGGCGCGCGCGAGGTCCCCTGGACCTTCGTGGTGGCCAGGCCGCCGCTGGGACCGGGCGCGGTGGCGGGACTGGTCCTGGCCGCGCTGGCCGCGCTGGCCGTCCTGGCGCTGCTCGCCATGCGGTGGCTCGCCGTGGGGCCGTTCAAGCCGCTGCTGCGGGGCCGCCTGACGCTTCGCGCGCCCAGCGACGTGTTCGGCGAGGAGATCGTGCTCACGGGCAAGCGGCACGTGCTGCTGGGGAGCGGCACCGACCAGCTGCCCCGCGCCTCGGCGCGCGTGCGCATCGTCCCGGAGCAGAGCCGCAGCCACTTCCGGATCAAGCTGGTCGCCGAAGAAGGGAACGTGCAGATCCGCCGCCCGGGCGAGCCCTACGACACCCCCGTCGCCATCGAGCCGCTGCAGGACGGCGACGTCATCACGCTGGCGCCGTACCGGATCGAATACAGCCGCCTGTAGCCGCACGCGCGCGCCCGCGCGCCCGCGGCATCACGATCGAAGGACATGGGAGGAGACATGACGTTCAGAGTGCGCAAGACGGTGGTCATCGGGCTGGGCGGCACCGGTCGCGACGCGGTGCTCAACATCAAGCGCAAGTACATGGAGGTCTACGGCACCGACTCTCCGCCCACCACCAAGTTCCTGGTCTTCGACACCACCGACGCCGAGCCGCTGTCGCTCCCCGACGGGCGCGAGGTGCGGCTGCAGGCCGGCGAGTTCTTCAAGATGCTGGTGAGCAACCCGGCGGGGGTCGTGCGCGTGAACCAGGAGGTCAAGGCCTGGTTTCCCGATGACGGCGTCCCCATGTCGGCCATCCACGCGGGCGCGGGGCAGATCCGCGCGCTGGGGCGACTGGCGCTGTTCGCCAACGGGCGCGAGGTGTACGACCGCGTCAAGAACGCCCTGGACGAGATCAACGCCCTCAAGCCGCACCAGGACCTGGGGATCTTCGATCTGGTGGACGAGCAGTCGGTGCTCATCAACGTGGTGGGCTCGCTCTCCGGCGGCACCGGGAGCGGCACCTTCCTGGACGTGGGGTACCTGTGCCGGCAGCACATGGACAAGGCGCGCGACAAGCTGGTGGCGTACCTGCTGCTCCCCGACGTCTTCGTGGGCAAGCCGGCCACCGGCAACGTGCAGCCCAACGCCTACGGCGCCCTCAAGGAGCTGGACTACCTGATGGGCGCGCGCACCGGCGGCAGCGGGAGCTACATGCTGGGCGGGTACCAGATCAAGACGGACCAGACGCCGTTCGAGATCGTGTACCTGGTGAACAACCGCAACCGGCGGGGGCAGGTGTTCCAGAACGTGCAGGAGCTCACGGAGCTGCTGGGCACCGGCATCTTCGTCTCCAGCGGCGCCGCGGGGAAGGACGCCGGCGACGTGTGGGACAACATGCGCCACCAGATCACCTCGGTGGGCAAGTTCGAAGGGAAGAGCGCCTACTACTCGTCGTTCGGCGTGAGCGAGCTGGTGCTCGACACCGAGCGGTTCGCCGAGCAGGAGGCGCACCGGCTGGCCGTCAAGACCATCGAGAACACCTTCCTGGGGATCAGCTCCACCGCCATCAGCGAGGACGTGGACGACTTCATCACCGGGAACGGGCTGCTGGAGCACGACGCCGACCAGGTGATCGACGCCCTGCTCCCCCCCGGCCGCTACAAGGTGTTCCGTCTGCCGGAAAAGGTGGGCAAGCCGAACATCGACGAGATCCTGGAGCGGCGCGACGGCCACCTGGCCAGCGTGGAGGCCGACGCCAAGCAGGTGGTGGCCGAGAACCTCAAGGAGCTGACGGAGGAGAAGGTGCAGGCCGTGCGCGCCCACGTGCGCGAAAGCCTGGCCCAGCCCAACGGGCTCAACTACGCCATCGGCTTCCTCAACGCCCTGGCGGGCCGGCTGGACGGGTTCCGGCACGAGATGCAGCAGGAGCGCGACGCCTTCCGCGAGCGGCGCAAGGGCGCCGGCGGGCGCTACAAGGCCCAGCGCGAAGAGGCCGCGCTGGCCAAGCAGAAGTGGTTCGGCGCCGACAAGCTGCTCGAGGAGATCGGCCGCAACTTCGCCGCGACCCTGAACGACGACGCCGCCGCCTCCGTCGAGGCCATGCGGCGCGCCGAGGCGGCCGTGCTCTTCACCTCCGTGATCTCCGAGGTCAAGGGGCTGGCCGAGCAGCTGGGCGACCTGCACCGCAGGCTGGAGTCGCTGAGCCGGTCGCTCAACCAGGACCTGGAGCGGCTGCGCAGCCAGCAGCAGGCGCTGCGCCCGTTCACCATCGAGCTGGCGCTCCCGGAAAACATGGTGGGCACGGCGCCGGTGGCCCCGGACGACTTCCTGGTGTGGCTGCGCGACCGCAAGGAGACGGTGCTGGACCTGGCGCAGCTGGGCACGTCGGAGGTGGCCGGGCGCATCCTGGCCTTTGCTCGCGCCCGCGACGGCATCCAGCAGATCCGCTCCATGCACATCGAGGACGTGCTGCGCCGGCTGCCGCGCGAGCAGCTGGCAAAGCGGGTCAAGGAGATGGACCAGGTGGCCGTCCCCATGTGGCAGTACGAGACGGCGTACGTGGCCGGGCAGCAGAGCACCCAGACCATCTACCTGTTCGGCGTGGAGAACGCGGACGAGACCATCTTCACCAGCGACACGCAGCAGATGCTGAGCAGCAACCAGCCGCCGCAGATGGCCAGCACGGCCGATCCGCGCCGGGTGTTCTGCTACAAGGTGGAGGCCGCCGTCCCTGCGTTCACGGTGCAGGGGATGGAGCACTACAAGCTGCGGTACGAGAACCCCAACGCGGCCTTCTGCTACCACGCGCACCGCGACTGGCAGCGCCACGCCCCCGACCTGTGGCCCAACGCCGACGACGCCAGCCGGCGGGTGTGGAGCCTGGGCAACGCCGACCCCTTCAAGCTCATCACCCGCAAGGGCGCGTTCTACTACGCGGTCAGCAAGGAGCAGGGGCGTGCCATCGAGAGCTTCGAGGTGCGGCTGGACCAGGGGCGCGACAAGGCGCTTCGCGCGTTCGTGGGCAACCTCAAGCTGGTGAACGAGCTGGGCGAGGAGATCGAGCGGATCACCCGCGCCAAGGGGGCCGGCTCCACCGCCGACGCCCTGCGGGCGTACCGCGAAAAGCTGCTGGCCGAGGGCTCGGGCCGCGACGTGAAGCCCGAGATCCGGCAGCTGCTGGAAGAGGAGATCCGCGACCTGGACGCGTACATCAACGAGATCACCTCGCGCATCTGAGCGGCCGCGGCGGAGTGCCCGCCGCGCCGGGACCGGGACGGGTTCACGGGTGCTGGACAGCGTTACGGGGGACGTGCGCATCATGACCAAGCTTCACCCTTCCATCGTCATCGGGCTGGGCGAGTCCGGCGCCGACATCGTGCGCCAGGTCGCCGAGCTGGTGGGTTCGCTGGACCAGGCGGACCTCACCGCGCTCACGCGCACCCTTACGCTCACCGCGCAGGGGCTGCACGGCCTGGACGCGGGGGGCGAACCGAACGGGCCGGAAGGGATCGAGCTCGCCCTGGACGGCGAGGCGCGCCCGGGGGTCTGGTCCGCCAACTACCAGGCGCTGGTCGCCGAGAGCGGGCGCATCAAGCAGCGGGTGGAGCGCGCGGTGTACGAGGTGCGCAGCTTTTCCCGGGGCGTGGGGATCGAGCGGCGCTCCATCCAGGTGGGGAGCGACGTGACCGTCTACCTGGTGGCCTCGCTGGCGGACCCGGTGGGGTCGGCGGGGCTCATCCCCATGCTGGCCAACATCCACGACCTGTTCGGCCGCAGCCTGCAGGGGATGCACGCGCGGGTGCAGCTGGTGCTGCTTTCGCACGACCTGCTCCCCGAGGGGCCGGGGGCCACCCCGCTGCTCAAGGCCCGTGCGTACGCGTCCATGCAGGAGCTGGAGTTTGCGTTCGACGGACGGCTGGGCCTCACCTATCCCATCCGGGCAGACCTGGTATGGCTCCTCTCCAGCCGCAACGAGGAGAACCTGTTCCTGGGCGGCTACGCGCAGCTGGTGCCGGTGATTGCCCACCAGATGCTGGTGATGCTGCGCGGGGAGGTGCTTGCGGACCTGTCGTCGGTACAGCACACGCTCGCCGACGTGACGATGGAGCGGGCGCGGCGCTACAGCACCTTCGGCTTCAGCCAGCTCTCCTTTCCGCGCGAGCAGCTGCTGGCGCGGGCCACGGACGGGATGGTGGCGCGCACCCTGGCGGAGCTCCCCGTGCTGGCCGAGCGGCGCATCGGCGCGGGCGAGCTGTCGGGCGAGGTGGAGCGCTTCGTGTACGCGGCGGGGTTCAACGAGGTGCTGGCCGCGCTGGGCAAGGACGACCGCGAGAACGAGATCTGGACCGTCTACAACCCGGGGCCCCGGGTGCTGGACGAAGAGGACGCGCAGTCGCTGCTGCACGCGCTCAGGAAGTACGACAGCGAGTACGAGCGGGTCCACGCGCCCGAGATGCAGCGCAGGATCGGCGCGCGCCGCACCGCCCTGCTCGCGCGGCAGCAGCAGGAGATCTACGGGTACGCCACGCGGGAGATCCTCGAGCAGCGGGAGCGGGGGACGCTGGCCGAGGTGGAGGCGTGGCTCGCCGCGCTGGTGGGGGAAAAGTCGGAGTGGGTGCACGGCGACGTGGCGCTGGGCACCGAGACGCTGTACGTGGTGGACCGCGACCTGGACCGCTACTTCGAGCCGCTGCTCTTTGGCAAGGACGAGGACGACCGCGACTCCGCCGAGTACGTGGCGCGCATCCACATGGCCGACGGGCGCCGCCGCCTGCTGCAGCAGGTGAAGCGGCAGCTGGACGAGAAGGTGGCCGTGCTGCTGCATCGCAGGGAAACGCAGGAGCAGAGGAGGCAGGCGCTGGAGGCCGCCGCCGCGGCCGCGCCGGAGGCCGGGCGGGGGGAGGGCGCCGCGGCCGCCGGGGCGGCGGACGCGGCCGGAGCAAAGGAAGACGTACCGCAGGCAGCGGCGGCGGCCGAGCCGCCCGCCGGGCCCGCCGGGGTCGTCGAAGAGCCCGCGCCCGCCGCGTCGTGGCAGGAGCGGACGGCCGCGACCACGTGGCACATCCTCACCCAGGCCGAGCTCACCAGCGACGAGCGGTACATCGCCGACCTGGAGAAGGAGGTGGAGGCGCTCACCCCGATGTACGCCCGCCTGCACGGGGAGGTGACGCGGCTGGACCACACCATCCAGAACGCGTCGGAGCGGCGGCGCATCTTCATCCGGCGCCTGGAAGTGCTGCAGAAGGAGGCGCACACCAGCAGTGACTCGTTCCTGGAGGCCGACCTTGCCTACCGCAAGCGGCGGGCGGAGCTCGAGGAGTGGGCCGACCGCCGCAGGCGCTGGCTGTGGATGTGCACCTTCGCGTGGACGGCCGGGCTGGTGCTGGCCACGGTGCTCCTCGTGCTTTACCCGGGCCTGCGCCAGGCGCCCTGGTGGGCCTACACGGCGGTGCTGGTGCTGGCGGCGGCGGGCACGGCCGTCCGCTACTGGACGGGGGTGGGGCGCACCTACCGCGATCTGCAGGAGAAGACCCGCGCCGCCCGCGTGCAGCGCGACATGCGGCGGGACCACCTGGTGCAGGCGTACCTGCAGGTGCGGCGGGAGATCTACGAGTACGACCGGTACGACGCGCTGGTGGACTGGCGCACCGAGCTCGCCGAGTACGTGCGCACCCTCCGCCGGCAGGTCCGCGAGTTTCGCGACGAGCTGCAGCGGCTGGCCCGCGACTCGGCGCAGTCCGCGGAGCGGCTGGAGCTTCCCGACAGCCCCTTCCTGGAGCACCTCCTTCCGCCGGGCGGCGTGCAGGGGCTGCTGGAGCGCCACGCGGAAGAGATGCAGATGCAGATGCGCGAGATGTGGCGCCACACGCCGCCCACCGCCGTCTTCGAGGAGTTCCGGAGCGCCACCGGCAGCGACCGGCTGCAGGGGCTGCGCGCCCGCATTCGCCAGCGGGCCGAGACGGTGTTCGCCGACTTCCGCGAGGTCACGGCGGAGCAGTACTTCGCGCAGGCCGTGCCCTCCGAGCCGGAGCGTCGCATCCGCGTGAACCGGCTGTACCGCAACGCGGCGCCCTTCGCCAAGCGGGTCTCGCACGACGGGGGCGAGACCGCCGAGCGCCTGGTGTTCGTCGGGCTCACCGACGCTCCCGAGCAGAGCGTGGTGCGCGCGAGCCTGGAGGTGGCGAAGTCCGCGCAGTTCTACGTGAGCGAGTCGCCCACGGAAGTGTCGATCCTGCGCGTGGCCCTGGCCTTCCCGGCGTTCCACTTCGCCCCGATGGAGGAGGCGCGCTCGGACCTGGAGGGCCTGGGCGCGGACGTGCGCCCCCACGTCTACGTGGATCCGTCCTGGCTGGGCGAGATCCAGGACCTCAAGCCCTCCGTGCTCCGCCTGGGGGGCCCCGACGACGAGTTCCGCCGGCTGGCCTGCCTGGCCGTGGCGTACGGCTGCGCAGAGGATCTGCACACGCCGGACGGCGGGCGCATCCGGTACGCGGGGGTGGAGTTTCCCAACTACGAGGCGTGGGTGCTGCACCTGGGCGGCCTGGCGGGACGGAGCGATCGCCGGCGCCTGCAGGAGGAGCTGGGCGCCATCCGCGCCCGCAGCACCACCGAGCTTCCCGCGCCCGCGGAGATGCTGCGCGCCTACCGCGACGCGCACCCCGCCCTGGATCCCGTCGACCGCGAGATCATCGAGACGGAGATGTCGTCGTTCCCGGTCCCGGAGACGTGAGCTTCTCCGTGACGTACACGGATACGCCGCCCGGTCGGGGGGATCCTGGTCGGGCAGCGGGCGATCGGAGGGAAGGGCGGGGAAGGGTGCGCGGAGCAGGGGCTGCGGACGCGATCGTCCTTCAGGACAGCGAGAAGAGGCGCCGGGGAGGCGCCTCTTCTGCGTTCCGTCGTGTCGCGATCACGCCGCCCGGCGCACCTCCGCCGCCAGCGCCTCCAGGCGGGCGACGCGCTCTTCGGTGGGCGGGTGGGTGCTGAACAGCCTGCCGATGCCGCCGCCGTGCGCGGCGAGCGGGTTCACCTGCGCCAGCGGCGCCGCCGCGGGCGACACGTGCATGGGCAGGGCGCGGGCGCCGGCCTCCAGCCGCCGCAGCGCGTTCGCCAGACCCATGGGCCGGCCGCTGATCTGCGCCCCCACGGCGTCGGCCTTGAACTCGCGCTGGCGGCTGATGGCCATCTGGATGATCATGGCCGCGATGGGCGCCAGGATGGCCATGCCGATGGCCGCGAACGGGTTGTCGTCCTCGTCGCCGCCGCCGAAGAACAGGCCGAAGTTGGCCAGGTTGCTGATGGCGCCGGCCAGCGTGGCGGTGACGGTCTGCAGCAGCATGTCGCGGTTCTTGATGTGCGCCAGCTCGTGCGCGATCACCCCCTCCAGCTCGTCGCGCGGCACCAGCTGCAGCAGCCCCTGCGTGACGCACACCACCGCGTTCTCGGGATTGCGCCCCGTGGCGAACGCGTTGGGCTGCTCGTGCGGGGCGATGGCGAGCGTGGGCATGGGGAGGCCGGCGCGCTGGCGCAGGCGGTCCACCATGTCGTACAGCTCCGGCGCCTCGTCCCGCGTCAGCGGCTGGGCGCCGTACATCCGCAGCACCATCCTGGCGGACGCCCAGTACATCACCACGTTCATCAGCGCGGCAAAGACCAGCGCCATCACCATCCCCGACTGCCCGCCGATCATTCCGCCCAGCATGCCGAAGAGGGCGGTCATGCCGGCCATCAGTGCGAATACCTTGACGTTGCTCATCGTCGGCTCCTCCTCCGTTCGTCTCTCTTCAGCGTTCCCCGTTGCGCGCGCGCACCCGCACCGGCGCGGGCACGCCGCACACGAAGCGGCGCAGCGCGGCCGGCAGCCGAACCGCCGGGAGCGGCGCGTAGCGGCCGTCGGCGGCGCGCTCGTACCACCGGGTGCGGCCGCCCGCCTCCAGCAGCGCCAGCAGGTGCCCGTGGCGCAGCGCCGTCCGCACGAGCCGCGACACGCCGGCCAGGACCACCGCCGAAACCGCCGCCATCGCCATCCAGGTCATCCGTCGTCCTCTCCCTGAGGGTTCGTGCGGCGCCGGGGCACGCAAAAGGGCGAGACCCTGCAGCGCGCGCACGCGTCCGCAGTGGTCTCGCCCCGGTGTCTCCTCCGGCCGCCGGGGGATCGATGCCCCGTCATGACGGCTGGCCGGTCCGGCTGTCGGCCCGGGGCATCCGCTGCCCCGTCCGCGCCGGCGGGCTACTCCCCACACGCTCCCAATCTGCCGCAAACCGCGTTCCCGTTCAAGGGGCGGGGATGAGCGTTCGATTAGCCCGCGGCGTCCGCAAACGTCCGTGCCGCATCATCATACGTTTCCTGAAACGCAGGCCCTTCCTGCATCGGGACGCAGAGCAGCCGGGGATTACCGGGAACCCAGCAGGTCCAGGATGATCGGCGTGATGCTCAGCTGGTCGGGACGCCCGCCGGCGGCGCGGCGCACGCGGTCGCGGATGGCGGCGCCGGGGGTGCCGGGACGCGCGACGAGGAGCGGGATCTCGCTGTCCTGCGCGCTGGCGCTGCCGTGCCAGGAATGGTAGAGGCCGGAGAAGTAGAAGCGCTGCTCGATCGGCACTTCCATCCCGCTGCGGGCGAGCAGGAGCACGTCGCCCGCACGGTGGCCGTAGGGGCCGGCGGCCAGCCCCTGCATCCGGCGCTCCAGCTCCAGCAGGTCGGGGCGCGGGGTGCGGGCCAGGTACGCGGCGATCGGCACCAGGCGCTCGCCATCCCACACCTGGAAGGGGAGGGCGTCCTGGCCCGGCGCGCGGGGCGGCCGCGCGAAGACCAGGTCGATGGCGCCGCGCAGGGCGGGGACGCCGGCGCCGGTGCGCGACGCCTGGTCGAAGGCGCGGACGACGGGGAGCACGTCCTGCTCCAGCCGCGGCGGGCGCTTCCAGTCGCAGCGGTCGCCGGGGCGCGGGCAGGTGGAACGGTCCGCCAGGTAGACGTACGCCATCGCCCCCTGGTAGGCCACGACGGCCTGGAAGTCCTGCTCGTCTTCGTTCACCTCGAGCTCGAACGGCCGGACGCGGAAGCCCGCCTGCCGCAGCACCTGGGGCGGCTCGTCCGCACCCTCGGCGGCCAGGGAGTGGCGGTCGTCGGGGAGCACGGGGGTGTGGCCGTGGTCGGCGATGATCATCACCCAGGTGCCGTCCAGCGCGCCGGCCTGGCGGTAGGCGTCCAGCACCTGCCCGATCGCGGGATCGACGACGTCGCGCAGGTAGCGAAGCTGGTCCGGCAGCGGGTTCCGGGCGACGTGCGTGTAGAGGTCGAGGCCGGGAAAGTAGACCACCTGCAGGTCCGCCGGGCCGTGCCGGCGGATGCTCTCCCGCAGGCTTTCCACCGCGCGCACGTCCAGCTCGCGGTACACGCCCTGGCTGGCGCTCTCGTCCCGGTCCGCGATCCCCTTCGCCCCCTCGCGCACCATCCGCCCGTACGACGAGGGCATGGGGACGGTGAGCAGGTCCGCGCCGCGGTGGTACGCCTGCAGGGAGACGTACGCGCGCACGCCGGCGCGCTCGTAGACGGTGGGCGCCCGCAGCAGGCGGTCCATCAGCCGGTCGCTGAAGACCTGCACCGCGTGCCGGTGCTGCGTGACGGTGCCGGGCGCGGGCGCGTAGAAGCGCATCTCCTCGCGCGCGAACCACTCGTTGCCGGGAACGCCGGTGCGGGCGGCGGGCTGGCCGGTGAAGACGGAGGCCCACACCGCGTAGGTGGTGGAGGGAAGGATGCTGAGCACCCCCGGCGCCGCCCAGCCGTGCTCGTACAGCCGCGGCTCCGTCTCGCGCCCCAGCAGCGCGGCCGCGTGGGGCATGGCGCCGGCCGCGAGCGCCTGCCGCAGCTCGCGGTCGCCCGCGCCGTCGAGCGCGAAGACGATCACGCGGGGCGCGCCGCGGGCCGGGTGCATGGGCCTGCGCAGCACCTTCTCCCCGCCTTCGCCCAGCAGCCTGGCCAGCTCGTCGGGCGCGTGCCCCTGCCAGTACAGCACCCCCGCCGCGCCGGCGACCAGCACGCCCGCGGCCAGCGCGAAGAGCAGGAGGCGGCGCAGCAGCGCGCCCGGCAGCTCGTGCAGCTCGACGACGTCGTCATCGTTCGCCATGCGCCGCCGGTGCCTCAAGATCGGGGCCGGTTTCTGCGCCGAACCTGCCAGAGGAAGTCCTCACCCGGCTGGATGGATGGTCTGCCACCGGGTGGGGCCCGCCCCCGGCCTCGCCGAGGCACGTCCACCCCGCATCGTGCCTGACGGCTGGCTCCCGGGCACACACGGGTGCCGTGACGGCCCCGGAGCGCCACCGCCGGTTCGTTGTCTACCCCCCTCCCGCTTACGGGAGAGGGTGCGGCGCCAGGCCGCGGGCGAGGGCCCCTACGCGCCCGCAGATCTCAATCCACCGCTCCAGGAATCCCCCTCCCGTCCCCCTCCCCGGGCGAAGCACACTTCGCCGGGCGAAGGGGGCTTCGCGGCCCTTCCGAAGCGCGCTTCGGACCACCCCACGAAAAATCAACGACTTACGGCGGCACCACCGCTGCTTTCCACAGGGCCCCGGCACCGGCGGGCCTGCATGGGTCCGCGCCCCCATCCCCTACGACCGGAGGACACCATGCACCGGCTGGATCAGGAGCTGGACGAGTTCGAGGCAGGCATAGACGCCCTGGAGTCGTCCGACGAGTTCGAGTGGCTGGGCGAGGCCGACCAGGAGTGGACCGGCGAGACGGACGGCGAAGCCGTCTTCGACGAGGTGGAGGAGATGGAGCTGGCGGCCGAGCTGCTGGGCCTGCAGTCCGAGGAGGAGATGGAGGAGTTCCTGGGCAAGCTCATCAAGAAGGCCGGCGGCGCCATCAAGAAGTTCGCTTCGTCCGGCGTGGGCAAGGCGCTGGGCGGCGTGCTGAAGACGGTCGCCAAGAAGGCGCTGCCCATCGCCGGCGCCGCGCTGGGGAACATGGTGCTTCCCGGCGTGGGCGGGATGATCGGCAGCAAGCTGGCCTCCGCCGGCGGCAAGCTGTTCGGGCTGGAGCTGGAGGGGATGAGCCCGCAGGACCAGGAGTTCGAGATCGCCCGGCGCTTCGTGCGGCTGAGCGGCGAGGCGGCCCGCCAGGCGGCGCGGATGCCGATGCGCGGCTCGCCCATGAACACCGCCAAGGACGCGGTGCTGGCGGCCGCGCAGATGCACGCCCCCGGCCTTTCCGGCGGCCCGTCGGGCGAGATGGGCTACCGGCGCCGCGGCGGCTGCACCTGCGGCGGGCGCGGCCGCTCGCGCGGCTACGGCTCGGGCGGCTCCGGCGGCTACCGCGCCGGCGGCGCGGGCTACGGCGCCTACCGGCAGACCCGCGGCTACGGGACCGGCGGGTACGGCGGCTACACCGGCAACGGCAGCGGCTACGGGGCGGGAGCCGGGTCCGGCTACGGCTCGGCAGGCGGCTGGGGCGGGTCCGGCTACGGAAGCTCGTGGCTGGGCGAGGAGGAGGCGGGCGGCGGCGGGGGGGCGGCGGCGCGCGGCCGGGGTGGGCTGGGGCGCGGCGGCACCTGGGTGCGCCGCGGCAACACGGTGATCCTGCGGCCGGGGGCCTGACCCATGGACCGCCCCCTGTTCGCCCACTGGCTGCTGGAGCAGGAGGGCCGCGCCCTCCTGACCCGGCTGGCACGGGTGCGGCCCTTTGCGCTGCACGAGCCCATGGTGCCGGCGGCCGGGGCCTCCACCGCCGCGCAGTCCGCCATCGAGCACTACCTGGCGGACGGACGGCGCGAGCTGCGGGGACGCGTGCTGGAGTTCCTGCGCTGGCTGCGCGGCCCCGGCCGCGCCGCCACGCCGGAGCAGGCCCAGCGCCGGTTCACCTTCCTGCGCCTGCGCTTCAACGTCGTCCTTTCCCACTTCGACGTGTTCGCCGACGTGCTGACCCAGCGCAGCGAGCACGAGACGGGGGTGTGGCTGGCCGGGCTGGACGTGGTGGCCGCCGACGCCCTGCAGCTGGACGGGGGCTACTTCGACGCGCCCCCGGTGATCTGCTACCTGGACCGCGGCCACGGCGCCGCCATCCGCCGCGCCCGCACCCGCCTTCCCGGCGGCGGCGAGAGCCCCGTCGCCATCGTGCGCGTCCCCCGCGAGCGGATGGTGGGAAGCGGCATCGCCAGCTCGCTGGTGCACGAGGTGGGGCACCAGGGCGCGGCGCTGCTGGACCTGGTGAACGTGCTGCGCCCCGCGCTGCGGGCGCGGGCCGCCCGGGCCGGCCGGCTGGCGGAGGCGTGGCGGCTGTGGGAGCGCTGGATCAGCGAGATCGTCGCCGACTACTGGTCCGTGGGCCGGGTGGGCATCTCCGCCACCGCCGGGCTGCTGGGGGTGGTGAGCCTGCCGCGCGCCTTCGTCTTTCGCATCAGCGCCGGCGACCCGCACCCCATGCCCTGGCTGCGGGTGCGCCTCTCCGCCGCCATGGGAAAGATGCTGTACCCCGACCCGCAGTGGGAGCGGCTGTCGCGCACCTGGGCGCAGTACTACCCGCCGGAGGGCGACCTGGCGGAGGAGACGCGCCGGCTGATCGGGCTGCTGGAGGAGAGCATGCCGGACTTCGTGCGCCTGCTGGTCTCCTTCCGCCCCCCCGCGCTGCGCGGCGACTCGCTGGGCGAGGCCATGCGGCCCCACCAGCGCAGTCCCGAGCGGCTGCGGGCGCTGTGGCAGGCGTGGAAGGGATCGTTCCTGCGGCTGCGCTCCGGCGCGCCGTCGCTGGTGTTCGCGGTGCTGGGCCAGGCCCGCGCCGACGGCACCCTTACCCCCGAGCAGGAAAGCCGCCTGCTGGGGAACCTGCTGAAGTTCTGGGCGCTGCGCGACACGCTGGAGACCACCGACTTCGCCGCCACGCGCCCGCGGGCGCGCGCGGCGCTGGCGCCCACCGGCTGACACACCCACTCGCACAAGGAGGAGCCACATGGCACAGCGAAAGACCGGCGGCGGCGCACGCGATCCGCAGCCCCCCGCGGACCTGGTGGCGGAGACCGCGGCGGACGACACCACCCTGCCGCCCCTGGCCACGGCCGACGTGGCCATGGATTACGAGACCACGGACTACGACGAGTTCCAGGACAACGACACCGGGCTGCTGGCGGAGCGCATCGCCCCGCGC
>DATAAG010000238.1:0-5011 GCA_036260235.1 Longimicrobium sp. | reverse complement strand
AGCACTCCGATGTTCATCAGGTCGGTCAGCCGGTCTCCATCATGCCGCACCTTGCTCACACGCGCCATCCGGGCCTCCCTCAGGTTGGGGTCCGGTGGTAATCTACTCCCCTGAGGTGAACAAAGTAAACGGTATTGCGCGCAGGCGGACTTCGTGAAGTTGGAGCGGCGAATGATGCCCCTCGCAAAACTGAACCGGGAATCGCCGCGCCCGCGCCTGCGGAGCGAATGAATTCGCCGCTGGAAATGCGCAAAGGCCGCCTGCGCGGGCTGCACGGGCGGGTTCTGTGTAGAAAGCGACCTCTGAGCCGCGGCGCGTAGATTCTTCGGTCGCGCCCGGGGCACGGGCGAGTACCGCGTGGGCGCGCCCTCAGAATGACAGGTTCGCAGGATCAGGAAGAGTCGGCAGGATGCTCGCGGCCTGGAGTCCGCGCAGGCGGACTTCGTGAAGTTGTAGCCGCGGTCCCGCGGTTTCAACCGCCCGTCGAGGGGCTGGCGCCACGGCCCGAATCCCGGATCTCGCTCACCCCCCCACCTGCGAGAGCGCCCGCAGGCCGCCCGAGCCGGCGTCGGAGCCCTGCACCAGCCAGTGGCGCTCCGGCTTGATGGCCAGGGTGCGGCGGATGAGCGGCTCCAGCGGCTGGCCGCGGCGCAGGGGGTCGCGCAGGTCCGTCTGCAGGTCGCCGAACAGGCAGGGGCGCAGCTGCCCGTCCGCCGTCAGCCGCATGCGGTTGCAGCGGTCGCAGTAGTTGTGGCTCATCGGGGTGATGACCCCCACCGTCCCCGGCGCCCCGTCGAAGGCGAAGTAGCGCGCCGGCCCGTTCCCCGCCGGCCCCTGCACCGGCCGCAGGTCACCGATCGCCCGCACGCGCTCCAGCATCTCGTCCGCGGAGACGTACTCGTCGGCGCTGACGCCCAGGTTGTCGCCCGTGGGCATCACCTCGATGAAGCGCACGTGCCACGGCCGCTCGCGGGTGATGGCCGCGAAGTCCGCCACCTCGTCGTCGTTGCGGCCGCGCATCACCACGCAGTTCACCTTGATGGGCGCGAACCCCGCCCGCTCCGCCGCGTCCAGCCCGCGGAAGATGGCCTCCGCGCTCCCCGCCCGCCGCGCGATGGCGTCGATGCGCTCGGGCCGCAGCGAATCAAGCGACACGTTCACCCGGTCCACGCCGGCCGCGCGCAGCTCGTCCGCCTGCTCCTGCAGCAGCACCGCGTTGGTGGAGAGCGCCACGTCCGCGATCCCCGGCACCGCGCGGATCATCCGCACCAGGGCGGGCAGGTCGCGGCGCACCAGCGGCTCGCCGCCGGTGATGCGGATCTTCCGCAGCCCCATCCCCGCCATCACCCGCACCACCTCCGCGATCTCCTCGTAGGAGAGGATCTGCTCGCGGCGCAGCCAGGGGAGCCCCTCCTCGGGCATGCAGTAGACGCAGCGCAGGTTGCACTTGTCGGTGACGGAGATGCGCAGGTACTCGATGCGCCGCCCGAAGCCGTCGGCCATCGGCCCGCTCTCCGGCACCGGCCGCGCGGGCGCCAACGGAACGCCGCCCAGCTGCACCAGCCGGCTCATCGCGCCGCCTCCGCCACGGGGGTGAAGCCCGGCACCCACTCCGTGTCGCCGTCCACGTATCCCTCGCGCTTCCACACCGGCACGCGCTGCTTGAGCTGCTCGATCACGTAGCGCGACGCCTCGTACGCCTCTGCCCGGTGCGGCGACGCCACGGCGATGGCCACGCTGGCCTC
This sequence comes from Longimicrobium sp., assembly GCA_036260235.1. Classification (GTDB taxonomy): domain Bacteria; phylum Gemmatimonadota; class Gemmatimonadetes; order Longimicrobiales; family Longimicrobiaceae; genus Longimicrobium. The sequence continues at coordinate 3,266 of DATAAG010000238.1, read as the reverse complement.
GCCGATCTGCAGCAGCCCCACCCGGTGCACCACGTGGATCGCCCCCGTGCCGAACCGCTCCCGCGCCTCGTCGGCGATGCGCAGCATCTCGCGCTCCGCCATGGGCGCGTAGGCGGAGTATTCGAGCTGGCTCACCGCGCGCCCGTCGTTCTCCTGGCGCACCACGCCCCAGAACAGCAGCGCCGCGCCGTCCGCGGGGGAAAGCGCGCCGCCCAGCATCCGCGCCGGGTCGAGGGGCTGCGTGGTGACCTGCGCCAGGTTGCCGTCCACGTCAGCCGCCCGCCACGGGAGGGATGAAGGCCACCTCGTCGCCGTCGCGCAGCTCCGCCGCCAGGGGCGCGTAGTCCATGTTGATGGCGACCACGGGCGATTCCGGCAGCCGCGCCAGCCCACCGCCCCGCGCGCGCAGGCTGCCCACCAGGTCCGCCACGCGGGCGCCCTGCGGCAGCTCCACCGCCAGCTCGTCGTGGCCGGCCATGTCGCGGTAGGTGGCGAAGAAGAGGGAGCGGATGATCACGGAAGTGCGTGAGTGCGTGAGTGCGTGCGTGAGTGAGACGGTAACGTTGCGATCCGACGGATGGTTCCCCAACCGCACCGAGCTCGCCCGCGCACAGTCCGCGCAGGCGGACTTCGCGAATTTCCAGCGGCGAATTCATTCGCTCCTGGCTGCGGGCTGCACGGTGCCTGATCCGATCCGCACCGGCATGCATCCAATCCCGGGGCCGACTCCGCCTGCCCAGGGCGTGACGCTCGGATACGGCTTCGCGCGACCCGACCCTCGCACGTCGTTCCTGCGGATGAAGATAACGCCGATCGGCGTGCGGGGGATACACCGCCGCCCCGCCCGGGTTCGGGCGGGGCGGCGGAACAATACCCGCTCAGGCCAGCTTCAGCAGGCGTCGCAGTACGACACCTCCCAGGTGCCGCAGGCGCACATCATCCCACCACTGCAGGTGTCGGCCTCACAGGACGCGTTGTAGTCATAGGACCACTGGTTTGCCTGCACGGTGCCGCGCTCCGCCTTCTCCTCGGCGACGGCGAACGACTCCACTTCGAGCTCCTCCAGCTTCAGATGCAGCTTGCCCATCAAATCCCTCCCTGTGGACGAGGTAAAGCGCGGTGGATCCTCACCGCGCGCGAGTCGCTTGCCGCGCCATGCCGCTCACCCGGCGCCGGACGCACCCGGACCGGGCACATTCTGCCGCACCTCCTCCGGCGGCGCCAGGGTGGTGAGGAACTGCGAGAGCTCGTGGTGCAGGCGGCTGGTGGAGCCGCGCACCAGCGTGCGCCCGTCCTGCGTTCCCGTGCCGATGGTCAGGTCGCCGGCCTCGGTGCTGAGCCTGATGTGGTGGTCGCTGGCGTCCTCCGTGAACGCCGCGTATGGGGTGAGCCGCAGCGTGAACCACTCTCGCGCGCGCTGGATCACTTCCGCCGGGGCTACGTCGGTCAGCACTTCCTGGATGAGCATCGCGGTCTCCGTGTGGGTTTGTCCGCGCGCGGGAGCGGCAGGATGGGTGCCAGACGGGGACATTCGGCCCGGCTCTGCACCCGCGTGCGGCGGTCCGGCAAGCCCGATCTGCCATCATCATTCTACAAACCTTCCATACAAAACCGGCGAATTGCGCTCCCTTTCGGACGTGACGCACATCCCCGCGAGCCCCGCGGGAGAACGCCAGAACGAGAAACCTGCGATGGATTAATGTCCCAAACAAATCTGTATACTCTCCCGGCCGCCTCCTGTACATGACATACGGGCTGCGTTCCTCCCCTTTTATTTCCGAAAATGTTTGGTTATACTTTACCTCGGCACGAAACAAACGGGTAATCAGGGGAGTACGATCACCCGACGCGCTCCCGGACGACAACGGGGGACGGCACACACACGAGCGGCCTACGACGGCCCCCAACCGGCACAGCGGCCGGTTCGGGGGTCGTTTCAGTTGGGCAGAAAGGAGGTACCGTGACCAACGCTCCGTCGAACGCGGCCGTTGCCGCCCGGGAGGAGAGCCCGCGCCTGCTGCGGCTGTCCGCAAGCTGCCCCCGCTGCGGCTCGCGCCCCGCCGTGCGGGTGACCGCAGAGGTGGCGCAGGCGCTGGCGCATCATTCACCCGAGGCGCGGCTGGCCACCTACCAGTGCCAGCGGCGGCGCTGCGGGGCCATCTTCGACCTCACCGCCCGCGCGTTCCAGCAGGCGTCCTGATGGGGCCTCGACGTGGCGGGCGCCTGCCGCCAGCCTGGATCGAGGACGTGACACCGAGGATCACCAAGGTCCCCTCGCACGGCAGAGCGCCGGCGGAGGGACCTTTTTCGTTCGCCGCATCCGGCGCGCGCACACATCGACAGCGGCCCACCCCAGAGGCCACCCGGCACAGCGTCCGGGGGCCTCTTTCGCCTGCAGGGCACACGCCGGCGCACGGGGCCCCACGATGGCATCGCGGGCCTGGTGCGGACATTCCAGGCCCGAATCCCGCCGCCGCCCGGTCCGCCGGGGGACGGCCCCACCGGGTCCGCAGCCCGCTGCGGCCCGCGAACCACGACGATCGATGAACACGATCTTTTTCCAGTCCACCCCGCCCGCGGCGCCCGGAGCGGAGGTGCTGTCCGGCCAGCCCGACGGCACCCTGGAGACGGTAGGGCTGGCGCTGCTGGCGTACGCGCTGGTGCAGCTGCTTTCCCGCGTGCTGGACCGCGTGCTGAGCGCCCGCGCGCCCGAGCCCGCGACTGCCGACGGCGGATTTCGCGACGAAGACCGGCGCCGCCTGGGGAAGGCGTTCGAGATGCTGACGGCCGACCGCGAGCGCCTGCAGCGGCTGGCGGAGGCCGTGGACGAGATCCACGAGCAGACGCGGTGGGTGGCGGAGCAGCGCGGCCGCGTGGACCTGGTGGATGGCCAGCCGGTGTGGGTCTGCCGCGCCCGGCCCATGCTGGAGCAGCTGAACGTCCAGCAGCGGCTGGTGGGCCAGGCGCTGGACGAGCTCCGCGCCCTGAACCGTCAGAACGAGACCGTGCTGCGCAAGCTGCGCGCGATGTGGCGGAGGCTCTCCCGGTGGCGGCGGGAGTGAGGAAGTGCGTGAGTGTGTGAGTGCGTGCGTGAGTGCGTTAGTAAAAGCCGGAGCCCCGTCCCGGTACGCTCGGCGGACGGGCTTCTGGCGCTGTGCGTGGTTGGATTCTGCCCGGGGTGCGCGGTGCAGCGAACGGATGTCGCGAACCACGCTGGGAATCGCTGGTTGCGGGCGCGCAGGTGCGTGGGATGCGGCACACACTTG
>DATAAG010000237.1:0-6235 GCA_036260235.1 Longimicrobium sp. | reverse complement strand
CGGACGGCCATTCCGTCAAGCCGCGCGGCGCAAAAGCGCCCATGGTGCGCGGATGCTTGACACGGAATACCTGCTCCGCATCTTGTCGGTTCGCCGTCGCCGCCACCCCGACCGCAAGGACCCCGTGCCCCCAGCCCGTGCTCTGGCCGCCGCCCTGCTGGCGCTGAGCGCCTGCCGCGTGGACCGCACGCCGGACGAGTACCTGAACCCCCGCAACCCCGCGCAGGTGGAGCAGCGCGAGGCGGCGGACGAGATCGCCGCGCGGGTGGGGGCGTTCCGCGAGGCGCTGGCGCGGGGGGACCAGGGCGACGCCGTGACCGCGCTGGGGCCCGCGGTGGACACGCACGTGATGGGGATTGGCTTCAACGACGGACGGCCGGGGCTGGGGCCGCAGGGGCTGGCCGCGGCGCTGCAGGAGCTGGAGCTTCCCCGGGGCGCCGTGGCGCGCACGCCGGACCTGCGGGTAGAGGCGGACGCGCGCCAGGGGCTGGCGTGGTTCGCCACGCACGTGGAGCTGCTCCCGGTGGTGGGTGCGGGGGGCGCGCCGCAGCGGCTGCGCGTCTCCGGCGTGTTCAGCCGACGCGAGGGGGACTGGCGGCTGGCGCAGCTGCACCTTTCCCGCGGCCAGCTGCCGCCCCCGCCGCCCGCGGCGGACAGCGCCGCCGCGGACAGCGCTACGGACTCGCCGGCGCCGCGGCCGCGGAGTCCGGCTTCGGGCGCAGCTCCTCCGGAAGGCGAATGACCTGCGGCTGCGCCTGCCAGTCCAGCGGGCGCGACATGGGCGCGTAGTCCACCCCGGGCTGAAAGGCCAGCGGCTCCGCCACGGCCGCGCGGTACGCCGCCGGGTCGATCTTTCCCGCCTCTAGCAGCAGCTGCAGCACCTCGTTCCTGCGCGTTCCCACCGGGCCGGGGGCGGCCTCCGGGTCCGACAGCCGGGGCGGCAGCAGGATCCCCGCCAGGGTGGCGGCCTCGCTGAGGGTGAGGCGGCGCGCGTCCTTGCCGAAGTACTCCTGCGCCGCCTGCTGGACGCCGTACACGGCCCAGCTTTCCGTGCGCCCCATGGCCACCCGGTTCACGTACAGCTCCAGCAGCCCCGCCGACGAGGTGTGCGCCTCCAGCAGCGGCGCCATGGCCAGCTCCTGCGCCTGCCCGCCCAGCCCGTCGTCCAGCAGGTGCACCTGGCGCACCAGGTCGCGGCTGGCGGAGGGGAGCGGCATCCCCCGCCGCAGGCTGCGGCGCGCCGCGGAGGTGGTGTCCACCACCAGGGCGAAGGCGTCGCGGGCGTAGCGCGGCAGCTGCGCCAGCGGCACGTAGTCCGGCCGCCGCTTCATCTCCCGCGACTGCCGCAGCAGCCCCCGCTCCAGCTGCGCGTTCATCATCGCCAGGTATCCCCCGATCCCCCCCAGCACCAGCACGCCCAGCACCACCAGCGCGATGAGCGAGCCCCGGTGGCGCCCGCCGATGCGCTTTTCCTCTGGCTGGCGGGTCCACTTGCCGGTGCGCGGCGCGCCGCCGAGCGTCTTTCCCTTGCCGGGCTTCAGCTTCAACGAAGTGCGTGAGTGCGTGAGTGCGTGAGTGCATGAGTCGGCGGGCCCCGCGGCGGGCAAGAAGCATTCCCCGTAAGCCCCCGCCACCACGCAACCTGCCTCATCGGCGGCTTCTTCGCCAGCGCAGGGCAACCAGGGTTTCAAGGCAGAGCACGCCGGGGGAAAACGAGAGTACGCAGAGGTGTCCCGCCGTACTCTGCGCACCCTCCCTGCAACCCTGCGCACGCTGCGTTGAAACCACGTCTGGATGCGTGCGTATCACGCATGTGGCCAAATGGAGTCAGGACAATGGCTTCGCGATTTCGCCGGTGGCGGCGGGGCGGGGGGTTGGTTACCTTTCCCGGACCGGCGGACGCACCCGCGCCGCCCTCTCAGGTGCATCAGCGACTGATGGAACAGACCTACTTTCGCCGCGGCTTCGGTCTCCGCAAGCAGATCGAGCCGCTCATCCGTTCCGAGTACCACAGCGCGCTGGTGGAGCGCATTCGCGCCAACGGCCACCAGGACAGCTGGGGCGAGGGCGACCGGCGCGTCACCGTGCGCCTGGCGGAGGAGTTCGGCTTCTGCTACGGCGTGGACCGGGCCGTGGAGTACGCGTACGAGACGCGCACGCAGTTCCCCGGGCGCCGCATCTTCCTGCTGGGCGAGATCATCCACAACCCGCACGTCAACCGGCGCCTCACCGGCATGGGCGTCGAGTTCCTGGTTCCGGGCCGGGACGGCGAGTTCGACTTCGGGGGGATCGGGGCGGAGGACGTCGTCATCCTTCCCGCCTTTGGGGCCACCGTGGGCGACTTTCGCCGGCTCCGGGAGATCGGCTGCATCCTGGTGGACACCACCTGCGGGAGCGTGCTGAACGTGTGGAAGCGGGTGGAGCAGTACGCGCGCGACGGCTTCACCGCGCTCGTCCACGGCAAGCACTACCACGAGGAGACGCGCGCCACCGCCAGCCAGGCCCTCAAGTACCCCGACGGGCGCTTTCTCATCGTCCGCGACATGGACGACGCGCGGCGGGTGATGGACTACCTGGAGCGGAAGCCGGGGGCCATGAGCCGCGAGGCGTTCCTGGCGCACTTCGCGGAGAAGGTGTCGCCGGGGTTCGACCCCGACCTGCACCTGCAGAAGATCGGCGTGGCCAACCAGACCACCATGCTCTCCGGCGAGTCGCTGGCCATCGCGGCCGAGGTGGGGAAGGCGCTGGAGCGGCGCCACGGGGGGGAGCCGGGATTCGACCTGTCGGCCCACTTCCGCTCCTTCGACACCATCTGCTCCGCCACGCAGGAGCGGCAGGACGCGGTGGAGAAGCTGGTGGCGGGGCCGCAGGGGCCGCCGGACGTGATGGTGGTGATCGGGGGGTACAACTCGTCCAACACCAACCACCTGGCCGTGCTCTGCGCCCGCCACGCCGTCACCTTCCACGTGGCCGACGCGGGGTGCATCGACCCCGAGCGCGGCACCATCCGCTTCAAGCCCGCGGGAACGCCGCTGGACGCGCCGGAGGTGGAGGCGGAGGAGTGGCTGCCGGAGGGGCCGGTGGTGGTGGGGCTGACCGCCGGCGCCAGCACCCCGAACGTGAAGATCGGCGAGGCGGTGGAGCGCCTGCTGCGCGTCCGCGGCCTGCAAGTGGATGCGGCGGAAGTGGCTACAGTGTGACTGTTGACGCCGTGGCGTGAGATGAGCGTCAGCTGGTGCCAGCGAAAGCCGCTTCCACGGCCGTGGGCGCGAACTCGGGGAACAGCTCCAGGAAGATGACGAAGAGCCCCGGGTCGAAGGAGCCCGCGTCGTCGCGCATGATCTCCAGCGCCTCGTCGGGGGTGAGCGGGCGCCGGTAGCTGCGCGCCGTGGTGAGCGCGTCGAAGACGTCGGCCACGCGCAGGATGCGCGCGGAGAGGGGGATGTCGTCGCCCGCCAGCCCGTCGGGGTAGCCGCGGCCGTCCCACCGCTCGTGGTGGCTGCGCACCATGGGGCGAATGTCCCAGGGGAACTCCACCGGCGCCAGCATCTCGTCGCCGATGACCGTGTGGCGCTCCATGATGGCCCGCTCCTCGTCCGTCAGCCGCCCCGGCTTGTTGAGGATCTCCTCGGGCACCTCGGTCTTTCCCACGTCGTGCAGGAAGGCGCCCATCCGGAACCACACCAGCTCCCGCTCGGTGAGCCCCGCCCGCTCCGCGATGCGGCAGGCGTAGTCGGCCACCCGGGCGCAGTGGCCCATGGTGTAGCGGTCCTTGGCCTCGATGCTCTCGCCCCAGAAGCGCACCAGCGAGAGGAAGTCCTCCTCCAGCTCCGCCACCCGCTGGTCGATGTCGGCCAGGTCGGGGCGGGCCTGCAGGCTGGTGAAGAGGGCATGGGAGCGGTTGAGCGCTTCCAGCGCCTGCCGGTTGCGCCCCTGCATGCGCAGCACCCGCGCCATCTCGCGCTGCGCCTGCGCCTCCAGCAGGGGAAAGGCGGGGCTGGTGAGGCCGATGGCCCGCTGCAGGTGGATCTCCGCCAGGTGCAGCTTGCCGCTCTCGCGGTAGATCATCCCGTAGAACTTGAGCGCCTCGGCCTGCCGCAGCTCGTCGCTCAGCCGGCTGAAGATCTCGAAGCCTTCGTCGCACGCCTCGCGGGCCCGGTTCAGGTCGCCGCGGGCAAGAAACATCTCCGTGCGGTTCAGGTGCACGATCCCCGCCCGCACCACGTCCCCCACCTCTTCGCAGATGCGCAGCGCGCGCTCGAAGTGCTCGTCCGCCTCGTCCAGCTGCCCCTGGTACAGGTGCAGCAGTCCCAGGTTGTTGAGCGACGAGATGCGGCCCCGCACGCTCCCGGCGCGCTCCAGGTGCAGCAGCGCCGTCTCGTAGCGCACCCGCGCCTCGTCCACCTCTCCCCGGATGTTGGCCAGGATTCCCAGGTTCTGCTCCGTCTCCCCGACCAGCACGTCGTCACCCGCCTGCCGGCCCAGCGCGTTGGCCTCGCGGTACAGCGCCGCCGCCTCCTGCAACTCGCCGCTGTCCAGCATCAGCACCCCCATGCCGTTCACGGCCCGGCCCTCGATGTCGGGACGGCCGTGCAGGTGGCCCAGCACCTTGGCCAGTTCCAGCATGTCGGCGGCAAGGTCGCGCCGCCCCGCCAGACGGTGACAGTGGCCCAGCCGCACCACGGCTTCCAGCAGCAGCGGGATGTCACGCTCCCGCAGGCTGGTTTCGTACACCGTATGCAGCGTGCCGGCAGCTTTCTGCCAGTCTCCGGCACGCTCCAGTTCGGTGGCGTGGGTCAGGAGGGACTGAACGTCTACCGTCAACGGATACGGCGTGCGGAGATGGCGAAAAGAGGGCGGCGCTCACGCCGCCCTCGGGGTTCCTGCCGGTGTGAAGGCCTCAGGGTTGCTCGGCGCGGCCTCCGCCCGCCATGTAGCCGTCCGCCTGGATGGTCGCGCCGTCGTCGACCGGGTCCGTCGGCTCCGTCGGGTCGGTGGGCGTGGACGCCTTCGCCTCGGCGGCGGAGGCCCCGCGCAGGGTGGCCTCGGGCGCGGTGGCCGACTCGGCGCAGCCTCCGGTGGTGATCAGAATGCCAAGCAGGGCCAGGGCGTGGGCCAGACGAACACGGGACATGGATCCTCCGTCGCGCGATGCGTGGATGATTGCAGGAACTTCGGTGAGTTTCACCGGGAATGTGACACAGAATACGTCACAGTTCGCGATCTGTCAACACTTCAGGCGCTCCGAACCGGACCTGCCGTTCGATCGCAGGCGGATCCGGCGGCGCCGGACCTCGGTTTTCGGGCTCCGTCGTGGTGCTTCAGCAGTGCTTCAGTGGTGCTCCGGCGGGTCGCCCGGGATGATGCGGAACACGTGGTTGTACGTCGCGGCCAGCCCGCCCAGCCCGGCCAGCAGCAGGAAGAAGGTGGCGACGGAGTACGCGACCGCGGCACCGCTGCGGTCGATGCGGGCCCACGACGCGGCGGCCATCCCCGCGGCCAGCGCCAGCAGCAGGAGCAGCGCGCCCATGCCGAAGCCCAGCGCCATCCCCACGGTCTTCTCCACCGCGTCGCTCATCTCGGGGACCTTGAGGGCGGAGGGTCCCCGGCGGCGCGGGTTGGCCTGGCTCCACTTCTCGTAGCGGCCCTCGATCGAGCCGAAGGTGTCGTCGGCTCCCTCTCTGCGGCTCATGCGCCCCCCTGGTGGCTCAGCGCGTACACGTAGGCGGCGATGGCCGCCACCTGCTGGTCGTCGAAGCTCCCCCCGCCCCTGGGCGCCATGATCCCCGGGAACTGCCTGGGGTTGGGCACGCCGCTGTTGATGATGGCGATGATCTCCGGGTACTGGCCGGAGATGTTGAGCCACTGGGCGTCGTTCAGCGCGGGGCCGGCGGGGCTGCCCACGCCGCCCTGCCCATGGCAGCTGGCGCAGACGGTGCCGAACTGGTCCTGCCCCTGGTCCACCATGGCCTGGGTGACGCCCTGCGGCAGGTTGGTGGCCACGATGCGCGCCGCGGTGGCGCCCACGGTGGTGCCGGGGGTCACGGCCGGCGGGTCCGGGAACGCCGCCTGCGGCACTTCCGGTTCGGGGCGGTACGCCACGCGATCGAATCCACCCTCCGCGCCGGGCTCGCACCCGGCCAGCAGCGCGGCCATCGGCAGCCACGCCGCCCCGCGCACCCGCCGCCGAAACACGTCAGCCTTCACGAATCGATCTCCTGAGGTCTCCACGCGC